>NZ_CEVIVC010000034.1:26615-42538 GCF_982290645.1 Protofrankia sp. CiP1_Cm_nod4 | reverse complement strand
TTAAGAAGCCGTTCTACTTCCAAAGCGGAATCTAGTGCTTCGTTGAATCTACCCACCTTTACCAGACGGACAGCTTTATTAGTCAATAGCAAAATCTGATCGAATACTCCAATCCGACTCGGCTCACTCACTCAAATCTCCTACATGTATACTGTCACCTTGTTCATTGGGAGAGCGAAAGCGGGTTTCGAGAATTCGGCGCTGAAACTCAATAAGTACGGTTCGATCAATATATTCGCGTACCTCGTAGAGTTCCTTTATGTCCCGCGCCCAGGAGCCATTGAGTAGACCACCTTGGCCAGTGAGATTTGGGTTCTGCGGCCACGGTTCCGACGACACCGTCGGTAACCCACTCGGAAACGACACCGGCCCTGTGATAGCTCGCAGCATCGGTGGGAACGGCGGCGCTGACACCGGCTTGCCCCGCTCGCCCGACACCGCCAGTCCAGCCGCCCGCAGCAACTCCGCTCGCGCCGCCGCCTCGCCGACCCCGAACAGGTCGATCGAGACAATCTGGTTCAATAACTCCGGACGATCACAATCGGTTACCCGAACCGCCAGTAGCTTGCGGGCCTGCCCGGCCGGATCTGCCGCCCACGCTGCCTGCCACTCCGCCGCCCCGTACACCGACCGGGCATAGTCCGCCGACAGCACCGCGATCGTCCGCGCTGCCCGCATCACACCCTCCTGCATCCCCGACACCCAGTTCGACCCCGGCGCGAAATCCCACGCCTGGATTAACACCCGGTAACCCGCATCTTCCAACGTCCAAGCGATCCACTCCGCCCACGCCCGATCCGTCTGGGTGTACGACACGAAGAAGTGCGGATTGCCCCCCGTGTCACCCCCGTCGACCACCCGTCAAGCATGCCATCACCGCCCAACGCGCCAGGAAGTGGCCGACGGGCGCCGGCCATGCCGTTCGTATGTCCGTGGCATCGGTGACAATCGGGTCAGAACGGGGAGCTACGGCGGGTATCGAACCGCCGCGAAGTGGGCCGGAACATGCGAACCCAGGTCGGCAACGGTCACTCACAGGTTTCCCAAGCTCGTAATGTTGATCTCAGCGACACGTGGGGATCTGTCCAGGTGTACCCACTGCTGTACCCAAGCCGGCGGACGTTGGCGGACGAGTACGAACACCGGTGGACGGCGAGCGCAGGTCACGCCGACACGGTGGACGCCCACGGACATCGGCGGACGGTCCGCTTGCTACTCTTAATCTGCGGGTTCGGGGTTCAAGTCCCTGGCGGCGCACCCGTTCTGACCAGCGATTCCGTCATCTGGAGAGGAACCGCTGATCTGCTTCGGGTAGCTGCGCGAGCCTGCTGGCCGGCAGCGATGATGCGGATCCATCGAGTCGTTGGGCACATCCCTAGCCGAGGACGACTCTGCGATCACCGAAGTCGGCGACGATCTCGATCTTTCCGCCAAGAGCTTCCACGTAGGCCCTGATCGTGGACAGTCCTGCGCGGTCGAGCGCACCGCGTTCAAGCTCGGAGACCGACGGCTGCTTGACGTGCATGCGCTCGGCCAGCTCCACTTGAGTCAGGCCCTGCTCCTCGCGGATCTCTCGGAGTCTGAAGGCGCGCACCTCGGCGTCCATACGAGCACGATGCTCCGCGACTCTGTCTTCCCTAGGAGGCCGCTTGGCTCGTGTCTGGTTCCATGTACTTGTCATCGTGTGTGCCTCCTCCCGATCAGCTTCCATGTTCACTACGCAACCACTCGTCGTACCGATCATCGGCGATCTTGATATTTCGGGTGTACCAGCCACTCCAGTCACCGGACTTGTCACCGCCGACGAGCAGTACTGCCCGTCGTTGTGGATCGAACACGAACAGGATGCGTACCTCTCCCGAGCCGGATGATCCCGGGCGTAGCTCTTTCATGTTGTGGTGTCGGGATCTCTTGATGAGGTCGACCAGAGGCCGGCCTAAAGCCGGGCCGTCGTCTGCGAGCTTGTCGATCGCGGCGGCGACCAGGTCGTAGCTACTGTCGTCGAGGCTCAACAGCCACGTCTCGACCTCGTCGAGTAGCCGGACATCCAGCGCACCTCCTAACTATAGGCTCTTGCCTGTATAGGGCAAGGCCTATGAGGTTGGCGACGTCATGTACCCGGTCGTGTACCCGAGCCGGCGCACGTCGACGGACGAGCACGAACACCGGTGGACGGCGAGCGCAGGCCACGCCGACACCACGGACATCTACGGATATCGATGGACGAACCGCTCTTTCCTCTTAATCTGCGGGTTCGGGGTTCAAGTCCCTGGCGGCGCACCCGCCGGCTTGCCATGCTCGCCGATCTTTGATCGGCTTCGCCGAGGGACGTGATGTCTACCCGGGGGACGACCCCCGGACCCCAGGTTTCGCGCTCTGCGCGACTATCATCCACGCGGTATCTCACGAGGGCGCGCAACGTGGGTGCGAATTCCTGCCAGGGGCGCACCGTGTGCCGGGTGAGGCGGCCTGTGTCATCCAGCGGGGAGGGCTACATGGACGAGTCCGAGCTGCCGGCGGCGCTCCGTGATGTCGAACTTGTTGATCCACCTGCCTGGCTCGACACAGTGCTCGTGGAGGCAGCGGGACGCTTGCGGTCGTTCGCGTCGATCGAGGAGTTCGACGCCTACGCCCGGCAGGTCACTGCCGATGACGGAGAGACACTACGTCGCACCGGCATGACAGGTACCACGGGCAGGCCCGACCCTCGGCCGGCCCCTGGTCGACCGGATCAAGGGCTCACGTCGTCACAACATGAAAGAGCTACGGCCTGGCTCGGCAGGCACGAGCGAGATCCGAATCCTGTTCGCCTTCGACCCGGTCCGCCGTGCGGTGCTGCTGGTGGCCGGAGACAAGTCCGGCAACTGGCAGCACTGGTATGAGACCGCGATACCCGCGGCGGACGAACGCTACGACCTTCATCTGACCGAGATCGAGAGGAGGGACTACCGATGACAACGATGAGATGGGACGACGTCAAACACCAGGCTGAGCAGGCACGTGTCGCCGCCGGCCACCCGGTACGGACCGACGCCGACCGTGAGGCCGGGCAGCGCCGTCTCGACGACGAGATCCACGCCTACCGGCTGGCCGAGGTCCGACGCAGCCGCGCCCTGACCCAACGCGAGGTCGCTGAAACCATGAGCGTATCCGGTCCCCGCATCTCCGATGTGGAACGCGGAAAGCTGGATGTGGTGTCGGTGTCGGTCCTGCGCGCCTACGTCGAGGCTCTCGGCGGACGGTTGAAGCTCACCGCCGAGTTCGGCGACTCGAGCTACATCGTCGCCTGACATCAGCTCCGTCAACCGCCACCGAACACAGCGGCAGGAAAGCCAGCCCGGACCTGGACCGGTAGACAGCGGCGGACAGGGAGCTCTGCCGGAATGATCGTTCTGGCGGATCGACGTCACGTGGCGCTGTACGCTCGTTGCGTGGCTGAGACGAGACTGCTCACAGCGGTACTGACGCCAGACCTGGACGGTGGGTATGTCGTCCAGATTGTGGAGCTGCCGGGCGTGATCAGCCAGGGCGACACCGTGGAGGAGGCACTGGCGAACATTCGCGAAGCCGCCGAGCTCTACCTCGAAGACGCGACGCCAGCGGATCGAGCCGCACTTGACGTCCACCCTCTGACCACCGCGGTGCAGGTGCGTGTGGCTTGAGCGGCCTTCCTGTCCTGTCCGGCGCGCGACTGGTCAAGGCGCTCGAGCACGCCGGGTTCACGCAGGTCCGGAGCAGGGGAAGCCACGTTGTGATGCGCAACCTGGACAACGGGCGCGGGGTGACCGTGCCGCTCCACAGCACAATCAAGCGTGGCACGCTCGCAGCGGTTCTCCGCCAGGCGGGACTGCGTCCTGACGAACTCGACGCACTCCTGTAGCAGGCACCCAGCGCAGGCGGTACCGGGTGGCCGGCGGCGACACGTGCCTGCTTGGCCTGGCGTTTGACGTCGTCCCATCTCATCGTTGTCATCGGTAGTCCCTCCTCTCGATCCCGATCAGGTGAAGGTCGTAGCGTTCGTTCGCTGAGAAGGGGAGGGGCTCGCGGCTACGGTAGGAGCGTGACGGGGCTTCTGGGGCGCACGACGGAGAAGTGCCGTCGATCAAGGGTTGCTATGGCATCTGTTCCAAGTCTTTCAGCGATCGCGATGACAGCGGCGTCAACCGAGCCGAGAGGGAAGTCCGCGTATTTCTCGATCAGTTCAACAATCCGATCGATGTCCGTCTTTGCCAGCGGGATCAGGGTGATCTGTCCGGTACCGATAGAGCGCAGGAACGCGGCTTCGGCATGGGTACCCTTCTCCCGCTCCAGCAGGTAACAGACCTCGGTGAGCACGGGGTAGGGAACGAGTAACGGGCGGGGCGTACGTCGCATGAGCGCGACGCACCGGGCGTGATCTTTGTCGTCGGCGTCGATGGCGGCGACGAGTGGGCCGGTGTCCCAGATGATCACTCGGGTTCGCGTCCCATCTCCGCACGCAGGATCTCGCCGGAGCGGGCCGCGAGGTCGCCCTTGCCGCTGGACAGCGCGCCCACGAAGTCTGGCAGCGGCCACTCGTCGCCGCCGTCCTCGGTCGGGGTGCTCTCGCGCACGAGAGCCAGGATCGGCGCCACCTGCGATTCAGGCAGCCGGTCAATCAATCTATGCAGCTCGTCCCGCAAGATGCTCACAGATCACAGGATACGGCCGCGGGCAGCGGCCGACTCGCCAGATCCACTGGCGTACGACCTTGTGGCCCTGTCAGGGTGGGCATCTCCTGTCTCATCCCATCTTGCGATCTTGGTGGGTAGAACGATCTGGGCGAGCGTGCTCCTGCCGACCTGCCGACCTACCGCGCGCCGCCGACGACCACCCGGATGTCTCCAAGCGCCGCCGACACAAGGTCCGTGGCATGCCTCGGGAAGAGGTCAGGACTCGGCTGCCCGACTGCCATCCCGCCCTCCTCCGGCCGGCCCAAACACATGCCCGCGGTCAGTTTGAAGCCATGGTCACGGTCGTTCCGCGAGCATGATCGCGGTCGTTCCGCGGGCATGGCCGTGACCGGTCTGACGTCCCGGCGTTTCCGGAGCGGCCCTGCCACGGCGGAGCCGGGTGGGGCTCGGAGGGGCTTGCGTGGTTCCGGCGAGGTGAGGGGCCGTGTATGGCGGGCATCAGGCTGTTTTTCTGGCGCTCGGCGCCACTGTCACCGACAGGAGAAGGGCGAGCGTGAGCACCATCCAGGCCGCGAGATAGCTGAAGGCGAGGGTGGGCGAGGCGAGGGTGTACAGGAGGCCGGCGACGACGTTCGCGGCGAGGTTCCCGACCGCTTGGACGGTGGCGAGCAGCCCGAACGCCGATCCTCGGATCTCGTCGGGCGCGAGGGCCGCGACGGCCGCGTGTTCGGCGGTCTCCGCGCAGCCGATCCCGATTCCGGCGAGCACGAAGGCCACGCCGAGCAGCCAGATCACCGGTCCGGCGACCGCGAACAGCAGGTAGGAGACCAGGAACGTCGCTACTCCGACGGCGGTGACCAGGAGCGGGCCGTGACGGCCGATCCGGTCGGACAGCCCGCCCGCGGGAAAGGACGCGGCCGTTGCGGCGATGTTGTAGGCGATGTACAGCGCGATCCCGATCCGGGTGGCCGCGTCCGTGCCGTGGCCGGCGGCCAGGAGATCGGTGGCGCGCAGGATCAGCAGGGTGCCCGCCACGTTGCCGACCTCGAAGGCGGTGAACCCCGCCAGCACTCGGCCGAGCTGCCCGCGCAGCACCGGCCGGATCTGGAACCGCAACCGGCGCCGCTCGGTGGCCCGTGGCAGCTTTGCCTGCCGGATCGCGTAGACGATCGCGAGCGCCGCCAGCAGACCGGGAACGAGCGAGATCAGCATGGCGGTGCGCACGCTGACCAGCGACACCAGGCCGAGCGCCAGCAAGGGGCCGATGATCGCGCCGAGGTTGTCCATGGTCCGTTCAAACCCGTAGGCTCGGCCGTAGGCGACGGCGGGCACCACGTCGGCGAGCAGCGCGTTGCGGGCCGGTACCCGCAGTCCGCGGGCCGCCCAGGCGCCAGCCCGCAACATCCCCGCCTGGGCTACGGAGGTGGTCGCCCCGATCAGTGCGGAGAACACCGCCGTGGTGGTGTAGCCGCCGACCGCGACCGCGCGCCGCCGGCCGGGATCGTCCGCCAGCGCGCCGCCGACGAACCTGCCCGCCCCGGCCAGCCCTTCCGACACTCCTTCGATCGCGCCCAGTGCCGCGGCCGGCGCGCCCAGGGTCGTGGTGACAAAGCTCGCCATCAGCGAGGTCGGCACCTCATGCCCGACATCGGCGAGGAAGCTCGCCGTCCCAATCCCTCCGACACCTGGTGTCAGCCACGGCCGCCGCCCCGAGGCGATAGATGTCTCGGCAGGGGTTTCGGCTGGCGCTGTACTGGTCTCAGTATTCACAGGTGGGATCAGACAACACGCGGTCCCGCAGATGCAGACTGTTTTTCCTGGCGGGTCCCCTATATACTGATCATTAGTTTCGGTCTGTGCTACTACTGAGCGAACCAGCAATCGCAAGGATTACCGGCTCAGCGATTGGCCGAGACCAGCGGCCGGACGGTGGCAGTGTGCTGAAGGTCATAGCCATCCAGATCTGCGACAGATCGCTGGAACAGCGGATCCCGAAGTGTGGCGATCAGCGGTCGGACCGCCCCCAACGCGCCATGGCCAAGAGCGATCTCGTAGGGCTCCCACAGCAGCGGGACGAAGTCGAGCCCCAGATCCGCCAGCCCGGCCCGCACCCCCAGACCGACATCGGCGATACCCGTGGCAACGGCAAACGCGATCTCCATATGCGAATGCAGTTCGGGCCCGGCAATCTCGTGCGGCGCGACCCCGTCGGTGAGTAGAAGCTGTTCGAGCAGCAGCCGAGTACCCGCGCCCAACTCACGCCTGGCCACCCGCAGACCACCGAGCTGGGCGGCGGACGCCAGGCCCCGTGGGTTGCCCGCCGGGACGATCAGCCCCTGCTCACGCCGCCACAGATGCAGAAGACGCGGCTTGTCGCGACCCAGCACCGCCCGCGCGAACGCCTCGTTGTACACGCCATCCCGATGGCGCAGGTGGATCACCGCGCCATCGGCCTCGCCACGCGCGACCGCTCGCAGCCCCTGGAAACTCCCCCGCGCCCCTACCGGCACGACCGCCGCGCCGAGCCGGTCAAGCAGGACACCCAGCGCCGGGTCATCGCTGCCCGCCAGCCGGAACACCCTCTCTGGCTCCAATAGGCGCGCCGCGGCGATCGCACCCTCACCGGCGACCCGCGCCCGCCGCCGGTCCGCCATGGTGATCACTCCGGCATCCGCCAGATAGCGGTAGGCCCGCACCACCGTCGACGACGTCGTTCCCAGAGTCCGGGCGTACTCCCGCACGCCGGGCAACTCCTCACCCGCCGCCAACTCCCCGGACCGCACACGACGAGCTAAATCATCAGCAATCTGCATATAAAGGGCCATGGCTACCAACTATATGATCATTTAGCCGTCCGAGGCGCCGGCACCGGCGCACGACGGAAAAGTGTCGATCAAGGGTTGCTATGGCATCTGTTCCAAGTCTTTCAGCGATCGCGATGACAGCGGGCGTCAACCGAGCCGCTGCGATTCGGGCAGCCGGTCGATCAGTCTGTGCGACTCGTCCAGGTAGGGGCCCGCGGTGCTGCTGGGTCAGCCCAGGGGCAACGTCAGGTATGCGGGACTGTCGTCGGGCGAGCTGATCGTCGTGGTGCTGCCGTCGACGCTCGCGTCCGAGTAGAGCGGGTCCTTGCTGGTGACGGCCAGTATCAGCCGGTGGCCCGGGGCCAGGTCGTAGCCGGCGGCCTGCAGCCTCCAGATGATGTAGCGGTCCTGCCCGGGAGCCAGGTCGGTGAGTGTGTAGGGCTCGTGCGTGATGATGCGGGCCGTGTTGTCAGAGCTGACGTCGAACAGGTAGGCCACCAGGGTCGTGGACCGGGCCGAGCTGCGCACGGTCAGTGCGAGCTCGGGGATGCCTCGGATCCGGCGGGCCGCGTTGCCGTGGCTGTCTGCCGTGATCGGAGCGCTGGCCCAGACCGCGAGGTTCTGGCGGTCGAACTTGTCCGTGTTGTAGCTCTTCGGGTTGCCATTCCACTCGGCCTGGCCGGTCGTGATGATGGCGTCCACCGCGGTGGCCTCGGTCAGCTGCCCGGCGGTGAACTCCCGCGTCCAGCCCGTTTCCGGAGCGGTGCGCAGACCGCCGTCACGGCTGCCCGGCTCGGTGGCGGTCAGGTACCACCGCTCGGCGGAGGTGGTGACATCGTCCCAGGACGCCCTGGGCTCGCGGGTGGCCGGTTCGGTGATGATGTCCTTCCCGGTCTGCGGATCGGTGCTGGTCCGGTAGGTGAACATGATCTGGCTGTTGACCGGGGACCAGCCGGGTACGTCGTTGGCGAGCCCGCCCACATAGTGGTCCAGCCAGGCGAATGCCTCGTCGACCGGCAGGTTCGGCCCGCTGAACGGGATGGTCAGGCCGGCGCCCTCGGGTGCGGCGTGGTCGCCGATCCACAGGTTCAGCCGCTTCGGCACGGTCAGCCGGTCGAAGTGCTCGACGACCTGGTTGCCCGGGAACAGCGTCTCGTGCCAGGTGTGGGAGAAAAACGTGGGAATGCCGCGGGCATTGGTCTGCTCGACATACGACGACGGTGCCCGCTCCGTGCCCCACGCCACCACGTCGTCGAGGTTCTGGCCGGCCTGGAAATCCGCCAGGATCTGCTGGGTGGCAGCGTCGAACTTCTGCTCGACCGGGCCGCCGGTGAAGTTGATCAGGGCGGTCACCGCCGCCAGATGCCGGGTGTCGTGCTGGTAGAGACTCGCGGCCAGGTCGCCCCAGGTGCTCAGGGCCACGACCGCGTCCACGCGCCCCGCCGGATCGTGCGCCGCGACCAGCTGGCTGATACCCGAACCGTACGATTCGCCCAGGAAGGCGATTCGGCTCGGGTCGAAGTACTGCTGGGCGTAGTCGATGACGGTTGAGCCATCGGCCCAGTCCGCGGGCCCGGCCACATCGATCGTGCCCTCGGAGGTGAACGGGCTGCCGGTGAAGCCGATTCCACGCGGGGTGTAGGCCAGCACGTGGTAGCCGCGCAGCGCCAGCTGGAGGTACGCGTACTCGAACAGGGCCCAGCCGAAGGGCGTCCAGCCCGAGGGCACGATCACCACGGGTCGGGGTTCCGAGGTCCTGAGCCTGATCGTGTGCGCCGACAGCCGTGCTCCGTCGGTGGCGGTGATCCGGGGAAAGTCGACGCTCGCCGCCTGCCGCACCTGCTCCGTCAGCTTCTGGAGGTCGGGGGTCAGCAGCGCCTTCTCGGCCGTGCCGCTCAGCGTGGCGATCAGCGCCTGTGCGACGTTGACGGCGGCCGGGTCGAGAGAGGTGGCCGAGGTATAGATGCCGCTTTCGGCGATCCGGCTCAACTGTGCCGCGGTGACCGCGTTGATCGTGCCGTCTTCCTGCGGGTGGCTCACGAAGCCCGTCCTCTCACTGTCGCCGACCGAGCATGTGGGACGGCCGGCACGTGCTGTCCGCCGGGGATCCCGGCATTTTCATGGTCTTTTTCTTCGTCGCGGCAAAGCGGATAGGACGCGCGGAAGCGCATAAACCGCTCGGATACGAGCCGGGCGCTCCCTGAGCGCCACATGGCCAGGGGTCATCCCTGAAGCAGGAGAAGGCTCATGTCTTCGGATAAGCGGACTCCGCTCAGGGTTTGCGCACAAGCGGTCAAACCAGTCAGTTCCCAGATGAGGTGTCCGTGGAGCCGGCTTTCGTTTCGAGGTTCTTGCCGGTCCTCGGGGCCAACGTGTACCGGCGGCCGGTATCGAGGACGCCGCCATCCTTCCGCGCGATGACGCTATCACGCAGCGTAGGCGTCGGTGGTTGCCGCGATGGCGCAACAGGCGGTCGACACGGTAGAGGTGGCGCGCAAGGCGCCAGGTCACGATCACACGCACGGCGAAGCATGCCGCAGGACCCGGCCCCAGCCAGGCTCATGGATCGAATGGATGCCCGTTCCGCGGCGGTTTTTCCTCCGGCGAGCTGAAGGCGCCGGCTGTGGTGTTTGGGGCGCTCACTCACCCAGGAGCCCCTGATCGACGACACCGTCGAGGTCGGCGAAGAACCGGTCGGAGTCGAGTGGCGCCTCGTGCGCGAACATCGCGAGCACCTGTGCCGCCGGGACGAAGGTCCGGCGTCGGAGCGGGACCAGTTCCGCGATGTCCGTGGCATGTCTCGGGAAAAGGCCAGCAGCCGGCAGCCCGGCTGTCATCCCACCCTCCTCCGGTCGGCCACACGCATGGTCATGGTCAGTTTAACGCCATGATCACGATCGTTCCGCGACCATGATCGCGGTCGGTTTGAAGTCATGGTCACGGTCGTTCCGCGAACATGGTCACGGTCGTTTCGCGGGCATGACCGCGACGGGTCTGACGTTCCGGCGTTTCCGGGGCGGCCCTGTCACGGCGGAGCCGGGTGGGCCGGAGCGCTCCGGCCCAAGCTGGCGGTCCCCGAGGCCGAAGGATGTGAGTCCAGTGCTGTCCAGCAGCACTAAAACTCACATCCTTCGATGTCCGCCGACCCGATTTGGCGAAAGCGGCAGACGGCTTCTAACGCTGGGTGCCGCCGGGGTCGGGTGGGGTGGTGCGGGGGCCGGGGTGGTGACGGCCGGTGATGATCCAGGTGCCGGCGACTGTCAGGAGGGCGAACAGCAGGAGGCCGGCGCCGAGGAGGACGAGGAGGAACGCGCGGTCGCGCAGGGGCAGGGTGCCGGTGAGGGTGATCTGGAGTGAGCCGACGGCGAACGCGATGGCCGCGGTGAAGACGGTGACGAGTTCGACGGCGCGGATGGCGGAGGTCTGGAGGGTCCGGCGGAGGTCCCGGTTGGCGGTGTCCTGGTCGAGCCAGCGGGTCTGCTGGTCGCTGGTCCAGGCGGCGCGGTCGAGCCCTTCCAGGATCGTCGCCCGCTCCCGCAGGTACTGTCCCTGGAGCAGTTCGTGGCTGATCCTGGCGCCGATCGCGGGCAGGAGCCGCAGCGCGGTGTCGATGGTGGCCAGCGCGTCGGTGTAGTCGCCGCACATGCGTTGTCCGCTGGCGAGGCGGAACCGGAAGAGGTGGTCGTCGGGGTACTCCGCGACGGCCTCGGCGGCGTGCCGGCGCAGCTGTTCGCCCTGGCCGGGGAACGGCGGGGCGGCCCACAGGGCGTTGAGGCAGACGTCGACGACGGCGCGGGAGCGGGGCGCCGCGCTCCAGGCGGTGTCGAGGAGCTCGAGCGCGTGACTGGTGGTGATGGTGCGGCTGCCGAAGGCGGCGAACGCGCGTAGACCCGTGAACAGCGGGTCGTCGCGGTGCTGGCCGGCGGCGACGGCGAGCAGGGAGGACTCGAGGAACTGGTGGAGTTCGTCGAACCAGAAGTTCGCGCGCAGCTTGCCGGCGTGGTAAAGCGTGGCGAAGTAACAGATGTCGGTGGAGCCCTGGAAGGTCTCGACGATCCGGCCGGTGGCGAGGGTGAGGTCGTGGCGGGACTCGACGGTGTCCTTGGTGATGAAGGCGTAGCCCAGCGACCACTTCTCGATGATGTCCGGGCGGACGGGCGGGTCGGTGTGGTCGTGTAGCCAGCGGGCGCAGCGGGCCGCGACCTCGACGGTGGGCTGGTGGAGCAGCCGGCGGCGCCAGTACCGGTCGGCGCAGATCAGCCAGGGGTCGGTGGCGAAGTCCGCCGACGGGACGCGGAAGGGGGGCTCGACGTCCGCGTCGATCAGTTCGGCGGCGACCTCCTCGCAGACCCGGTCCAGCTCGCGGGAGTCGGCCGAGGCCACCCGACCGAGTCGCGTGTTGATCGATGCGACGTCCATGTGCCCCCTCCGCTGGATCTCATCGGCATATCTATCACACGAATTCGGCTCGGACTGATACATATTGCGAACATGTGGGTGGATGTGGTCACCGCGGCACACGCCGAGTACGCCGGATACCTGCCGGCGGCGTGGGACTCGCTGCACCGCCAGCACCATCCCCACTGGACGTGGCGGGTCCAGGTCGACGGGCCTCCCGGGGAGGTTCTCGACGCGCTGGCCGCCTGCGGAGCGGCGGACGACGGCCGGGTCCGGATCGCCGCGCACGGCACCGAGGAAGGCCCCGCGGTCACCCGCAACATCGCCCTCGGCTCGTGCACCGCGCCGCTGGTGCAGAACCTCGACGCCGATGACGAGCTCGAACCCGGCGCGCTCGCCGCCCTCAGCGGCGCGCTCGCCACCCACGCCCACGCCGGCTACGCGGTCGGCCACGCCCGCGACCTGCACGCTGACGGGACCCTGCGCACCATGCCGCTGGCCGTGCCCGCCGGACCGCTGGCACGCGGAGCGCTCGCCGTCGCCTGGGCGTCCGCCCTGCCCGACCGCACGCTGCCACCCGTACATCCGGCAGGGGTGATGTGGCGGCGGAACCTGCTTCTCGCCGTCGGGGGATGGGCCGCGCTGCGCGGCGTCGAGGACACCGCGACCCTGATCGCCGGCTCCGCGCTCGCCACCGGCGTTCTGCTCGACGTCCCGACGTTGCGTTACCGCCGCCACGACGCCCAGCGTTCCCGCCGGAACAGCGACTTCTCGGGGGGGGGGTCTCAGTATTTGCTTATTTGGCAGCGGGCCTCCCTGCTCGCGGCCGGACCTCCCTGGGAGGACTGGGGCTGAGGGTTTCACCCCGGCGTCCGGGTCCACCGCCAGCTTCGGCCCGCGCCACGCGCACCGCCTCCCGTCCTCGTCCATGACGGGTCAACCCGGTTGAGACCGACGAATTTTGCGGTCGGCGGCCAAACCGTGACAGCGACACCCGTGTGCCGTGCCGGGAATCGGGTGCCTTTGCCGCGAGGAGCACCTTCCGCTGCTTTCGGATGCGCCGGAGGTGCGAGGACGCCCACGTGCCGAGATGCTGAGGTGCACGGCCCGGCCGGCCGGTTGGTCGGCCGGTCGGCCGGTCGGTTGGTCGGTTGGCGGACGATCGCGGCGGCTGCCGGCGGTGGGGACGCGCGGTCTGGAGGGGGTCATGCCCAGGAGCCGACGCGCGCGCGGTGCGGGGCGTACCCCTCGGCCATCCGAAGGCGCCCCTCGGCCGTCCGGCGGTGCCGGCGGTACCGGCGGAGCCAGCGGAGCCAGCGGCGTCCGTGGCGCCGGCGGTGCCGCCGCGGACCGGGTGCGGCGGCTGTCCGGGCGGATGGCGACGGCTGTCCGGCGCGTCCGGGCGCGGCTGCGGGGCGGCGCGGCGGAGGATCTGGCGTCCAGGCTGCGTCAGGGTGATCTGATCAACGGCGCGATGAACCTCGCCGCGCTCATTCTGATGATGTTCTTCCCGTTCATCATCGCGCTGGCCGCGTTGTCACCGCTGCGCTCCGGGGGCGCGGCAGAAGTGATCATCAGGCGGATGGGTCTGAATCAGGAGGCCGCGCAGGCCGTCGAACGGCTTTTCGCGCCACAGGACGGGACGGTCCGCAACGGCTGGTCGGTACTGGGCGCGCTCTGGCTGATTCTCGGCGGCCTGAGCCTGGCCACGACCGTACAGTCCGTCTACGTCAGGGTTTTCGGGCTCCGGCCGCTCGGGCTTCGCGGCGTCCCGGCCCAGGTCGGCTGGCTCGGCGGGCTCATTGTCTTTCTCGCCGGCACCACCGCCGCCGGGGCGCTGCTCACCGGCACCATTCCCGGTCAGATCGGCTACGGCCTGCTCAACACCGCGGGGCTGTTGTTCTTTGTCTGGGCCGGTGTCAGAGTGCTCACTCTCGGCCGGCTCGGGTGGCGCGAGGCCTGGCCGGCCGCTGCGTTCACGACGGTCGGCCTGACCGGCCTGGGCGTGGTGAGCAGGCTGACCTTTTCCGCGTCCATCGTCTCGAACGAGCGGAACTACGGGAGCATCGGCGTCGTTTTCACGATTCTTTCCTGGCTGATCGGTTTTGGCGTTGTTCTCACCGGAGGGGCGATCGTCGGAATGTGGCACAACGAGACGCGGAAACCGGCCACCCACCGCACGGCCAGAACGCGTGCCAAACGGGGTACCGGCCGCGGCGGCCGGAACCGGGAGCCCTGACATGACCGGACGTCAGGGCGGGCGCGGACGATGACGCGCCGCCGGACCGCCGGGAACCGGCTCCCCGAGGCCGGGCCGGGGGCCGTCGCGGCCGGCCGGGCCGTTCTCCCCACGCTGGCGGCGGCGCAGTTCCTCATGACCCTGGACAGCTCGGTCATGAACGTGTCGATCGCCACCGTGGCCGCGGACGTCGGTACCACGGTGACCGGAATCCAGACCGCCATCACCTTCTACACCCTGGTGATGGCCGCATTCATGATCACCGGAGGCAGGCTGGGGCAGATCCTCGGGCATCGGCGCGTGTTCACCCTCGGCTGTGTCGTCTACGGCTGCGGGTCGCTGACGACATCCGTCGCCGGGAACCTCGCCGTCCTCATGTTCGGCTGGTCGTTCCTCGAAGGGGTCGGCGCTGCGCTGATCATGCCCGCGGTCGTCGCCCTCGTCGCGTCGAACTTCCCGCCCGGGCAGCGGCCGCGCGCCTACGGGCTGGTCGCCGCCGCCGGCGCGATCGCGGTCGCGGCGGGCCCGCTCGTCGGCGGCCTGTTCACCACCTATCTGTCCTGGCGCTGGGTTTTCGCCGGCGAGGTCCTCGTGGTGGGCGTCATCCTGTGGCTGACCCGGGGGATGGCGGCTACGCCTGCGACGACGACGACGACGGCGGCGGGCGGGCGTCTCGATCTTGTGGGCGCCGCGCTGTCCGCGACCGGCCTGGCTCTTGTCGTGTACGGCGTCCTGCGGTCGGGGAGCTGGGGGCTGGTCCGGCCGGCGCCCGGCGCACCCGTCTGGCTGGGCCTCTCGCCCGTGATCTGGCTGATCCTCGCCGGCGGGGCCATCCTGTGGCTCTTCGTCCGGTGGCAGGAGCACCGGCTCGCCCGGCACGCCGTCGCGCTGCTCGACCCGGCGCTGCTGCGTGACCGGACGCTGCGGGCCGGGCTCACCTCGTTCTTCTTCCAGTACCTGCTCCAGGCGGGTCTCTTCTTCGTGGTGCCGCTGTACCTGTCGGTGGCACTCGGGCTCTCGGCGGTCGCGACCGGCGTCCGCCTGCTGCCGTTGTCCGTCGCCCTGCTGGTGGCCGCCGTCGGCATCCCCCGGGCCTTCCCGCGGGCCTCGCCCCGGCGCGTCGTCCGGAGCGGTTTCCTTGCCCTGTTCGCCGGTATAACGATCATGATTGCCGCGCTCGACGTCGGTGCTGGGCCGGAGATCGTTACGTGGCCGATGCTGCTCGCGGGCCTCGGGGTGGGCGCGCTCGCGTCGCAGCTCGGCAGCGTCACCGTGTCCGCGGTCGCCGACGAGCGCAGCGGCGAGGTCGGCGGGGTGCAGAACACGGTGACGAACCTGGGCGCCTCGATCGGCACCGCGGCGGCCGGCGCGGTGCTCGTCTCCGCGCTGACCACGTCGTTCCTCACCGGCGTCCAGCAGGATCCCGCCGTGCCGGCGGACCTGGCCACGCATGCCGAGGTGCGGCTGTCCGAAGGCGCACCCTTCCTGTCCGACCAGGACCTGAAGACCCGTCTCGACGAGGCCGGCGTTCCGCCGGACACCGCCGAGGCAATCACCACCGACAACGCGGACGCCCGCATCGCCGGCCTGCGCGCCTCCCTGTCGCTACTCGCCGTAATCGCCCTGGCTGCCCTGTTCCTCACCCGCCGCATCCCGTCCCGACAACCGGCCCCGACGCCACCACCGGCCGGAACGTGAGAAAAGGACGCCTGCCCGTCGACACGCTCTGGGCCCCGTAGCCGGCCGGGGCCGTGGAGCCGCCCCGCTGACTGACGACCGGTCCGTCCCGGTCAGGTCGCTGGTTGCCAGGCTGAGAGAAGGTCGGACGGG
>NZ_CEVIVC010000034.1:25082-26287 GCF_982290645.1 Protofrankia sp. CiP1_Cm_nod4 | reverse complement strand
GCGGATCGCAGGACGCCGAGGTACAGCCGCAGGTTGCTGTCGGCGATCCGGTACAGCGCGGGCCTGCCGGGCTGTGTCGAGAGGGGCTCGTCGACGGCGAGCACCCGCTTCTCCTCGACAAGCCGGCGCAGCAGCGGCGACAGCGACCCCGAACGCAGAGCACCCTGCCGGCCGCCCGCCGCCGCGGCGATGTTGGCATGGGTGCGCTCCCCGGCACCCACCGCTTCGAGGACGCGCCGCGCCTGGTCGGGCGTGGGGAATTCGGCCATCAGCGTGGATTCCGGCACGCTGAACAGCGGCGAGGCCGGGTCGGCGCACTCCTGTTCCAGGAAGGGCAGCGGCGGGGTCCCGTGCGGCCAGCTCCGCAGGATGCCAGGCAGTCCGCCGGAGACCAGGTGGGCGTCGATGGCGTCGGCCGCGTCCAGGCCGAGAGCGTGAGCGGTCTCCAGCGGGTTGAGGGGGCCGAGGACGAGGTTGTCGGCCCGGCCGAAGAACGGGCGGTCGTAGGCGGTGAGCCGTTCCATCATGTGGATGTCGCTGCCGAGCAGCAGCAGGAGCACCGGCCGTCCGGCGAGCAGCCTGTCCCAGGCCGTCTGCAGCGCGCCGTCGAACAGGTCGTCCTGTTCGGCGAGCCAGGGGAGCTCGTCGAGGACGATGATCGCCGGCGCGTCCGGCAGGACCGAGGCGAGGACGCGGAAGGCGTCCGGCCAGCTTCCCGTGGATCGCGCGGGGACGAGTTCACGATCGGTCGGCAGGGACGATTCCTTCAGGTCCGCGAACAAGGCGGCCACCGATTCGACCGGTGAGGCACCCTTGGTGGCGGTGAAGAACAGGTACGGGACGCCGGCCTGATCGCAGAACTCCTGCACGAGGCGTGACTTGCCCACCTGGCGGCGGCCTCGGATGGCGAGCGCCGCCCCGGAATGCGAGGCGGCGACCCGGTCCAGCCGTTTCCGCAGGAGAGCGAGCTCGGCCGCTCGTCCGACAAAACCCGTCGTCACACCTGAATCCCGTCTATGTAGATGCCATCTACATAGATACATGCTACCGAAGGGATCGCCTGGGCAGTCGAAGCCATCACGGAAAGTGTCTGTCCGGAGGCTCCCGGCAGGCGGGAAGGGCCTACGCCCGGGGAACGGCAGGACGATCGTGCGCGCCGGCCGGCAGCGCCTGGCGCCTTCGGCCTCGGCGCGACAAGCCCCGAC
>NZ_CEVIVC010000034.1:21602-24806 GCF_982290645.1 Protofrankia sp. CiP1_Cm_nod4 | reverse complement strand
TCGGCGGATCCGTAGCTCGACCTCCGACGGATCCGTAGATCAGATAGAATCTCGGCTGTGAGTGCACGGTTGCGCGGCCTGGTGCCACGGCGGCTTGCTCCCATCGTCGCGGGTCGGATGCTCGAGGAGCCGGTGGTCCTTCTTCAGGGCCCCCGGTCGGTGGGCAAGTCGACCCTGCTCAGAAACCTCGCCGGCGCGGTTGGCGCGGAGCTGGTCGACCTGGACGACGTGGCCGTGCGCGACGCGGTGGCCCGGGACCCGGGCACGTTTGTCGCGGGCCCACGACCGGTCTGTATCGACGAGTACCAGCACGTCCCGCTTGTCCTTGACGCGATCAAGGCTGAGCTCAACCGTGACGGCCGGCCCGGTCGCTTCGTCCTGACGGGCTCGGCACGTCACGAGGCGTTGCCCCAGGCTGCGCAGGCGCTCACTGGCCGTCTGCACCGGCTGCCGGTATATCCGCTGTCACAGGGTGAGCTCCGGGGAGCTCACGAGCACCTGTTGGAGGACCTGTTCGCAGACCCGGCCGCCGTGGTAGCCGCGGCCCGGCCGTCGGTGACCAGCCGTGAGGAGTACATCGACAGCGTTACGGCAGGCGGGTTCCCGTCGGCGCTCGCGCGGGCCTCGCTCGCTTCGCGGAACCGCTGGCTCGACGACTACGTCCGGCTCGGCCTCGAACGCGACGTGGGGGAGCTTGCCAGGATCCGCCAGGCGGCTTCGTTGCCGGTCCTGTTCGAGCGGCTGGCGGGCCAGACCGCGCAGGTACTCAACATCGCTCGGGCCGCGTCGAGCGTCCGTCTCGACGAGAGGACCGCGTACAGCTATCTACGGCTGCTCGAGGCGGTGTTCCTGCTTTACCGTCTCCCGGCATGGGGGAACACGCTTACCACACGGTCCACGGCGTCGCCGAAAATCCACATCCTGGACTCCGGGGTGGCGGCTCGGCTGCTGCGGCTGACGCCGCGGAAACTGGCCGCCCGTAATCCGACCACGCTCACCGAGTTCGGACATCTCCTGGAGACGTTTGTCGTCACCGAGCTGCTCAAGCAGGCGTCCTGGGCGGACTGGGTCAGCGGGGCCGGCCACTGGCGCACTCGTGACGGCGACGAAGTCGACCTTGTTGTCGAACGCGATGACGGGGCGCTGGTGGCATTCGAGGTCAAAGCGGCTGGCCGGGTACCGGGTGAGGACTTCGCCCCGCTTCGCAAACTCCGTGACACCACCGGCGACGCGTTCACAGCCGGTGTCGTGTTCTACCTGGGAGCACGCTCGTACACGTTCGAGGACCGCCTGCACGTCCTGCCCGTCGACACGCTCTGGGCCCCGTAGTCGACCGGGGCTGTGGAGTCGCCCCCCGCGCTGACTGACCGGTTCGTTCGGTCAGGTCGCTGGTTGTCAGGTCGGGAAAACGGATCTCCGTGCGGAGCCCGCATGCCGTCAGGCTGGTGACTGTCAAGATGGCGACTACACTGTAGTCGTATGGCGAGGAAGGCTCCCACACCGGTGCGGTTCGATGCCGCCGTCGCGGTACGCCTACAGGCGTACGTGGCCACCCATCCAGGTCTTTCGCTGTCGTCAGCGGCGAACCGGCTGGTGGACGAGGGGCTGCGGACGACGGAACATCCCGGCATCACCTTCCGGGAAGGGCCGGCGGGCCGGCGGGCGGGCCTGGTCGGCGGGCCTGACGTCTGGGAGGTCGTGCGGGCGGTCCGCTCCGCCAGGGCGGCCGAACCGGAGCTGGCCGAGCAGGGGCTGTTGTCCCTGGTCGCGGACAACACGGGCCTGCCGCCGCGGCTGCTCCGCACGGCGCTGCGGTACTGGGCCGCCTACCCGCTGGAGGTCGATGCCGAGATCGCCGCCGCTGACGAGGCCGAGCAGGCGGCCGAGCGGGCCTGGCGTCGCGAGCAGGACCTGCTGGCCGGATGAGCCACCCCCTGTTACTCGACGAGATGCTCGGGGAGCGGACAGCCGCCCAGCTCGTCGGGAAGGGACACGACGTCGCCTCGGTCGTCGCTGACCCGGCGCTGGTCTCGCTACCCGATGATCAAGTGCTGGCGGAGGCTGCGCGCCAGGGACGTGCGCTCGTCACACTCAACGTCAGGGATTTTCTGCCGCTGGACGCCCAGTACCGGGCCGGCGGACGCTCCCACGCCGGCATCGTCCTGATCTCGACAAAGGCGTTTCCGCAGGACAGAGCCTTTGTAGGCGCTGTCGTGAGCGCACTCGACAAGCTCTTACAGGAGCCGGGCACCCTCGGCCCCGACCAGGTCGTCTTCCTACAGCGGTGATCCCACCCCACGAAACCACTGCCGGCTGACCAGGAGCGCCCGAGCAACGGCGTAGTACCCAGCGCCAGCGAGCCATTTCCGCAGCTGGAGGCCCCCGTCGTCGGCGGCTACCGGAAAATCCTCTGACAGCCCATCAAATAACGCGGATCCCCTCCACAGCCAGCCGTACAGGCCATGATCCAGGAGATTTTGTCGTTGTGTACGCTTTTTGGTCGCAGAAGCGTACACAACGACAAACTTACGCCGATCATGGCCTGCGTGGGTGGTCGCGGGCGGATTTACGCTGCTTGGCCGACGCTCGGGGCTGCCGGGGCTGCCGGGGCAGGCCTCGTCAGACGGTGAGATCGGACGGTGGGATCAGACGGTGAGCGAGGTCAGCAGTGTGTCGATCTGGCCCACGGCCGCGGAGATGCCCTCGACCATGCCCATGGACACGAGTTGCTCCATCACCGCGAGCGTGGGGAAGACGCTCTCGATCGTCATCACGGTGGCCGCCGCGCCGTCCGCGGTGAGCTGTACACGGACGGCCGTGACGGGCATGTCGGGGTTGGGGCGGCCGGCGTCGTCGGCGAAGCCGTCGGTGAACTCCAGGCGGTGCGGGGCGTCGACGGACAGGACGTGCCACCAGCCATGGTGCTTGTCGCCTTCCGGCCCGGTCATGAAGTAGGTGACCGTACCGCCGGGGGCCAGGTCATGGTCGACGACGGTCGCGGGGTAGGCCGGCGGGCCCCACCACCGCTCGAGCTGGCGGGGGTCCTGCCAGACCTGCCACACCCGCGGCGGCGGCGCGTCGAACCGCGCGGTGAGCGTCAGTGTGAGGGCTTCAGGGTCCTTCTGGATGTCGATCACTGGCATGTGCGTGCTCCCCACTGTTTTCGCTGTTTCCGGAGCCGGAGCCGGAGCCGGAGCCGGGATC
>NZ_CEVIVC010000034.1:0-21362 GCF_982290645.1 Protofrankia sp. CiP1_Cm_nod4 | reverse complement strand
GGCGAGGATCATGTTGATCCGGTCGAGACGCCCCCGCCATACGTCCGCCAGTTGGTCCAGCAGCCGACGGGCCTCGCGCAGGGCGTCCGCGTTGCCCCGTACCCGCTGCTCCCGGCCCTGCCGTTGCTTGCTGACCAGCCCGGCGCGCTCCAGCACCGCCACGTGTTTCTGGACGGCCGCGAAACTCATCGGGAACCGCCGGGCGAGCTGCGAGACCGAGTGCTCACCGGTCAGGGTGAGGGCCACGATCTCGCGCCGCGTCGCGTCGGCCAGGGCATGGAAGAGCCGGTCGGCACGTTCGGCGGACTCCTGATATACAACCATCGAGTTGTACGTTAGTCGCTGCCGCCGGGCCGGGCAAGGCACCGGACAGGACGATATGTCGGTCGGTCGGGCCGCGGCCGGCGAGGCAGCCGTCCCCGGCCATGCGAACGCATGATCACAACTGCGGTGGCCGGACGCCCGCGGCCGGAGTGGTCCGGCGGGATCGGGCCGGCGGGATCGGGCTGGCGGTGACCGCGGCCGGTGGGTGTCAGCCGGGCAGGTTCGTCGGGATGTCTTTCGCGGGAGTCGGGGCTGGGACGCCGGTGGTCGTCACCGGGGTGTCCCAGTCGATGTGATGCTGGTGCATCCAGGCGAGTGACTCGGCGCCGCTGCCGGCGGCGTGCCTGAGCACCAGCGGCAGCACGAGGCCGCGGGCCAGCCGGCCGACCGGCCCGACCGAGCGCAGCCGGCTGGACTTCCGGCCCTCGGCGACGACCCGCTCCACCCGGGGCCGGCGCAGCGCCTCGAACCGGGCGAACGCCCGCGGCACCGGCAGGTCGCGCAGGCACTGCCCGAGCACGACCGCGTCCTCGATCGCCATCGACGCACCCTGGCCGGACGAGGGTGAGGTGGCGTGCGCGGCGTCGCCGATCAGCACGGCCCGGTCGTCGTGCCAGACCGGGACGGTGGGCAGGTCGTACGTTGCCCAGCCGGTCAGCGGCCCGGGGGTGGCACCGATCAGATCCATGATCGGGGAGCGGTCGGGCTCGTAGAGCTGGCGCAGCGAGTCCCGCCACTGCGCGTCACTGATCTCTCTCAGTTCGCCGTTGGCCGGCTCGTCCCGCCGAGGCGGGTTGGCGAACCACCATGTCTGCCCGGTGGGCGTGACGAGGCGGCCGGAGAACGCCCGCCTGCCGAAGGTCATCGTCAGCACGCCGGGGCGGTCACCCGGCGGTGTGACGTCGGCGTAGCCGCCGACGTTCAGTATCGGGACGTAGCGTGCCCGTGGGCCGGACGGGTTCAGCGACTCCCGCACCCGGGAGTGGATGCCGTCGCAGCCGACGAGCAGGTCGCCGACGGCGGTGCTGCCGTCGGCGAAGGTGGCGACGACCCCGTCGGCGCCGCTGGCCACGCTCACCAGGCGTTGGCCGTGCCGGATCTCGACGCCCCGGCGGGATGCCTCGTCCCGCAGGGCGCGGTGCAGGTCGGAACGCTTGATCGACACTCCCGCCGTCCCACCCGGCAGCGGCCGGCCGGTCGGGATCTCGCCGAGTGGCCGGCCGGTGCCGGTCCGGAAGGCGATCGACGGTGTCGGGACGGCGAGCCTGCGGACGGTACGGTCGGCGCCGATTGCCCGCAGCGCGTCCAGGCCGTTGGTCTGCAGGCCGATCCACGAACCGGCCTCCGCGGCCGGGGCCGGGTACGCCTCGTGCACCAGGACGTCGATCCCAGCTCGTCGCAGGGCCATCGCGGCGACCGGGCCGGCGATCCCGGCACCAATGATCAGCGCTGTGGGCATGACTGCTCCGTTCCCCCGGAATTCCCCCGGAATTGTTTCGGAACTGCTCATCACCGGCGAATTTCCGGCCCCGGCGGCGCGCGACGCCACGAGCTACGAGTGTAGACGCCGGCGCCGCCGAGGTAGCTGCCGGCGACGCCAGCCGGCTGGCAGCGGATGGCCGGGCGCCGGTGGGTGCCGGCGCTTCACGAATCAGATTCCGGCCGGCGTCGAAGAATGTCGCGACTGATGTCGGTCGTAAGCGTGTCACCGACGGAAGGAACGACACACCCTGTTTTCGGCGCCGTGCAGGCGGTTTTTACCGCCAGCTGGACGTTATACTGCCCTGGGCGCTCCGGACGGCACCGGGAGCGTCGTCGGCATATATTCCTGAAATCCTGCTCCCGTGCTTTCCGGCTGACGGCCACCGAGGGCGGCGGGAAGAACACCGGCAACGCGGTCGGTGGGCATTCCGGGGAGGCTCGGGCGGGCCCGGTCCGCCTGGGGGCGCACCCGTGGGCACCCGACGGATCCCGGCCCGCGGGGCTCCCGCTCCCGGCTGGGCCAGGCGTGGGTACATTCGGTGAGATGGCAGGCCAGGACGAGCCCGGAGCGCCGCGTGTGAGCCAACGGCCGTATGTCCTGCTGTCGGTCGCGATGTCCGTGGACGGCTGTATCGACGATGCCGGCGAGCGGCGGCTGCTGCTGTCCAACGACGCCGACCTCGACCGGGTCGACGAGGTCCGGGCCGGTGTCGACGCCATCCTGGTGGGCGCCAACACCATCCGTCGCGACAACCCCCGGCTGCTGGTCCGCTCGGCGGCCCGCCGCGAGGAGCGGGTGGCCCGCGGCCGGCCGGAGAGCCCGGCCAAGGTTACCCTCACCGGCCGTGGCGACCTCGACCGCGACGCCCGCTTCTTCACCACCGGGCAGGCCGAGAAGATCGTCTATGCCGCGAGCCCCGCGGCGGACAGAGCGCGCGGGCGGCTCGCCGGGGTGGCATCCGTCGTGGACGCCGGCGACCCGCTCGACCTGAACACCGTCCTGGCGGACCTTGCCGCGCGCGGCATACGCCGGCTGATGGTCGAGGGCGGCGGTGCGATCCACACCCGGTTCCTCGCCACCGGGCTCGTCGACGAGATCCATCTGGTGATAGCGCCGTTCTTCGTCGGGGACCCCGCCGCGCCCCGCTTCGTCGGCGCCGGCACCTTCCCGCACCATCCGGGCCGCCGGATGGCGCTGGCCGAGGCCCGTCGGATCGGCGACGTCGTCCTGCTGCGCTACCTGCTCAACGCCCCGCCCTGATGCGCGTCCGCGGGCTCGTCACTGATCGTTTATGGGGGCTGGGCCCCGGGGCGGCGTCCCACCTGGTGGGGTGGCCTCTGGTGGGATGGCTGGTGGCCGCGCGGGACCTGCTTCGGACCGACCTGACCCAAGGTTGACACACCTGTGCGGATAGTAGGTGTAAGCGGGATGGCCGGTACCTTGGACGGCACGCAGGGTGCGTTTCCGATGCGTTCAGGAAGGGGCTACGGTGCCGACATTCGGTCAGGATGCATGGATGTCGGTGGGGATGCGTAGATGTTGGTGGGGATGCGCGGATGAGTGCTGGCGGGGCCAGCGGCATTCCGTGATCGTGACCACGTGTGCCGTCCGCGCACCGGCTCCGGGACGCGCAGCGGGACAGGTAGGAGGAGATGCATGGCCAGGCGAAAACTTCTGGGAGCGGTTGCTCTAGCCGGCGTGGTGGCCTTGACCGCCGCGGCGTGCGGTAGCGATGACGGATCGTCGTCGGATGGGAAGAAGACGATCACCATCGGCTTCCAGGGCGTCCTCTCCGGTGACAACCAGCAACTTGGTATCAACGCCCTGTACGGGGTGGAGACCGCCGTTGCCGAGGCGAACGCCAACGCGAACCTGCCCTTCAAGATAAGGCTGGTGCAGTCCGACGACGCGGGGTCACCGGACCAGGGCCCGACCGCCGCGCAGAAGCTCATCGACAACTCGGGCATCCTGGCGGTCGTCGGGCCGATGTTCTCCGGAGCCACCAAGGCCAGCGAACCGCTCTACTCGCAGGCCGGTCTGCTCTCGGTGAGCCCGTCGGCGACGAACCCGGCGCTGACCACGCTGGGCTTCAAGACCTTCTACCGGGTCATCGCCCCGGACACCGTCCAGGGCACGGCGGACGCCGACTACATCGCCGCCGTGCTGAAGGCGAAGAAGGTGTTCTCCCTCGACGACAAGAGCGACTACGGCACCGGCCTGTCCGCCGCGCTGGAGAAGGAGCTGAAGGCTCGGGGGGCGACCGTGGTCCACGACGGCATCAACCCGACGAAGAACTACACCTCCGAGGCAACAAAGATCATCGCGGAGAATCCGGACGTCCTGTTCTACTCGGGCTACTATGCCGAGCTCGCGCTGCTGTCCAAAGCCCTGCACGACAAGGGCTTCAAGGGCGTCACGGTGAGTGGTGACGGTTCACTGGACGCCAAGTACGTCGAGCAGGCCGGTGCCGCGGCGGCCGAGGGCACCTACCTGACCTGCCCGTGCAGCGACGCCAACAGCGACCCGAACGCGGCGGCCTTCGTCGAGTCGTACAAGAAGATCAATGGTGGTGCCAGGCCCGGCACGTACTCCGGTGAGGCGTACGACGCGACCAACGCCCTTATCGAGGTGTTCAAGAACCTCGGGGACAACCTGAGCCGGGAGTCGGTGGCGGAGGCCTTCGGGAAGGTCAACTACCAGGGTGTCACCAAGCTCGTCAAGTTCCAGCCGAACGGTGAGGTCGAAGGCGCGAACGACTTCATCTACCGGGTCAAGAACGGGCAGATCGTCGTTCTCGGCAACACCGTGGATCTGATCAAGTCCTGACGGGCCGCCCGAACGGTCCTGCCGGATAGTGAGGTGGTGGCCGGTGCGCTCCGCGGGCGCGGCGGCCACCACCCACGCCATGACAAGGGCACGAGCATGACCACGATCATGACCACGATCATGACGAGGACACGACCACGACGAGGAGACGCATGGGTTTTGCCGACCAGTTCTGGCAGTTGACCGTCGACGGTCTCATGGTCGGCTCGCTGTACGCGGTCATCGCCCTGGGTTACACGCTCGTCTACGGCGTGCTCCAGCTGATCAATTTTGCCCACAGCGAGGTGTTCATGCTGGGGGCCTTCGGCGGGCTGTTCGCCGCCAGGGGCCTGCTGCCGGGCGGCGCCACGCCGTCCGGGCCGGCCTCGGTGGGGCTGGTCGCCGCCGGGCTCGCGGTGGGTGCCGCCTGCGGCGCCGCGGCGGCGTTCATCCTCGAACGGGTCGCCTACCGGCCGTTGCGCCGGCGGTCCGCGCCCAGGCTCGCCTACCTCATCAGCGCGATCGGCGCGTCGCTGTTCGCGGTGAACCTCGCCGGCAAGGAGTTCGGCCGGCAGAACGTGCCGGTTCCCGACTTGTTCACCAACGGCACGCTCTTCCACGTCTTTGGCGCCCAGGTGTCCACCCAGACCGTCGTCGTCCTTGGCGCGGCGGTGGTGATGCTCGTCCTGCTGGACCGGCTGGTGGCGAGGACCCGCCTCGGGCAGGGCATCAGGGCGGTCGCGCAGGACGCGGACACCGCCGTCCTGATGGGGGTGAACGTCGAAAGAGTGATCATCCTGACCTTCGTCATCGGTGGCCTGCTCGCCGGTGCCGGTGGATTCCTCTATGCCATGACCTTCAACGCCTCGTACAACATGGGTTTCGTGCCCGGGGTGAAGGCGTTCACCGCCGCGGTGCTCGGCGGCATCGGGAACGTCCGCGGGGCCATGCTCGGCGGCATCCTGCTCGGGCTGGTGGAGAGCTACGGGGGGTATGTCTTCCAGGCGTCCTACAAGGACGTGATCGCTTTTCTGGTGCTGGTCGGGATCCTCATGGTGCGTCCGTCAGGCCTGCTCGGCGTGCGGCTGGGCAGGGCCGCGTGACCGCCCGCCCGCCCTCCTCGGCATCACCCGAACCCTCCGCGTCGGCCTCGTCCACCCCTTCTCCGCCGCAGCAGCAGCCGCCGCAGCCGACGCAGCAGTCGCAGCCGCCGACGCAGCCGGTACCGCGGCGGCAGCCGGAAGCCGCTTCCCGACCGGCGTCCCGTCCAGGCCCGGTGCCTCACCCGGGCCCGGGCCCCTCCGCCGGGCCCGTCCCCGCCGTGCCGGCGCGGGTCTTTCGAGGGGACGCCGGCGTGCTCACCCCGGCGCGGCTGCGGCAGCTCTGGGTGTGCCTCGCCCTCGGCGTTCTCGCCGCGGTGGTGACCGGGCCCGGCGGCGACTCCGCCCACCCGTTCCGCGCGTTGCGGCGCTCGGTGGTCGACCCGCGTATCGGGATCTTCATCGGCCTGGCGGTGGGCCTGTGGGTGCTGCTGATCGCCGTGGCGCGGCTACGCCCGCTGCTCGCCGAGGTGACGGCGGCGGCGCGGGCCCGCCGGCCCGTCGCGGCCGCCCTCGGGGGGCCGCACGCCACCACCGGCCTGAACGCGGTCCTGCTCGCCGCCGCGATCGTGGCGCCGCTGCTCGTCTCGACGGCGGCGCAGCAGTCGATGGTCAACGACATCGGTATCTACGCGCTGCTCGCGCTCGGGCTGAACGTCGTGGTCGGCTACGCGGGCCTGCTCGACCTCGGCTACATCGCGTTCTTCGCGATCGGTGCCTACGTGACCGCCTACTTCAGCTCGTCGTCGGCCATGCCGTGGCACGCGCCGTTCGTCATCAACCCGTTCTTCGTCTTCCCGATCGCGCTCCTGATCGCCGCGCTCGCCGGCGTGATCCTCGGCGCGCCGACGCTGCGGCTGCGCGGCGACTACCTGGCGATCGTGACGCTGGGCTTCGGGGAGATCATCCAGTTGCTCGCGAACAACTCGGACGAGGTCACGAACGGCTCGCGCGGGGTGTTCGGGGTGCCGCACCTGTCGGTCGACCTGCCCGGGATCCACTACCGGTGGGGGATCGACCCGCTGCCGTACTACTACCTGCTGCTCGGCATCGTGGTCGTCGTCATGATCGCCTTCGGCCGGCTGGAACGGTCCCGGATCGGCCGGGCCTGGGCCGCGATCCGGGAGGACGAGATCGCCGCGGAGGCCACCGGCGTGCCGACCCTGCGGATGAAGCTGCTCGCCTTCGCGATCGGGGCGTCGGTCTCCGGGTTCGCCGGTGTCCTGCTCGCCACCAAGCAGTTCTTCAACCCGCAGAGCTTCAGCCTGCAGTCGTCGTTCCTCGTGGTGGCGATAGTCATCTTCGGTGGGATGGGCTCGCGGCTGGGCGCGGTGACGGGGGCCGTCGTCCTGCAGGGGCTGGCCTTCTACCTGCGTGACAAGGTTCCGCCGACGGACCGGTACATCTACTTCGGCGCGGTCATCGTCGTGATGATGATTTTCCGCCCGCAGGGCCTGGTGCCGTCCCGCCGCCGACGCCGGGAGATCGAGCTCGCCGGCACCACCGCCGGCGCCTCGGACCAGCTCGGCGCGGCCCCGATCGGAAGGACCATCACTTGACCGCGCACGTCGACGGCTCTGTGTGTCCGGGGGTCCTCACACCTGCCGGCCGCGCTTCGTCTCTCAGCAGACACTCTGTGTTTCTGCATGCGGTGTCTCCTGGCGAGGACGCCGTGTGCCGCCGCGGGGCCGCGCGTCCCGGAAGGGCCACCGGATGAGCGCCGTTGCCGCGGCCGGGCCGGCCGACGCGGGGGTGCCGGGTGGAACGCCGTCCGACCTGGTGCTTGAAGCCCGTGATCTGACGCTGCGCTTCGGCGGGGTCACCAGTCTCGACGGGGTCTCGCTGCGGCAGCGCCGGGGCGAGATCCTGGCCGTGATCGGGCCCAACGGGGCCGGAAAAACCTCCCTGTTCAACTGCTTCACCGGCGCGTACCGGCCGCAGCAGGGCTCGGTGACGTTCTGGCGGACGTCCCGCCGGCCGGCGCGGATCGTCGGGCGCAGCCCGCACGCCATCACCCACCTCGGAATCGCCCGGACCTTCCAGAACATCAGGCTCTTCCCCGCGCTGTCGGCGCTGGAGAACGTGCAGATCGGCACCGAGGTCCGGCAGCGGTACGGATCGCTCAGCGCGGTCCTCGGGCTGCCCGGCGCGCGGCGGCAGGAACGGGCCGGGGTCAGCCGGGCGTTCGAGCTCCTCGACCTGGTCGGCCTGTCCCGGCGCGCGCACGACCTGGCCTCGTCGCTGTCCCACGGCGAACAGCGCCGGCTGGAGATCGCCCGGGCACTGGGCACCGGCCCGCGGCTGCTGCTCCTGGACGAGCCCGCCGCCGGCACGAACCCCGCCGAGAAGCGCGCTCTCGAGGCGCTGATCCGGCGGATCGCCGGGGGCGGGGTCTCGGTCCTGCTGATCGAGCACGACATGCGGCTGGTGATGTCCGTCGCGACCACGGTGGTGGTGCTGAACTTCGGCCGGGTCATCGCCCACGGCACCCCGGCCCAGGTCCAGCGCGACCCGGCGGTGGTCGAGGCCTACCTCGGTGTGGAGACCGGCGTGGATGCCGGCGGGGAGGTGCGCTGATGTTGCTGGAACTCGCCGACGTCGAGGTCAGCTACGGCGCCATACCGGCGTTGCGCGGCGTACGGCTGGAGGTCGCCGAAGGCGAGATCGTGACGCTGCTCGGAGCGAACGGCGCCGGCAAGACGACCACCCTGCGGTCGATCTCCGGGCTGCTCCGCCCCCGCCGCGGGGAGATCTACCTGGACGGCCGGCCGCTGTCGTCCATCCCGGCGCACACCCTTGTCGGGCTGGGGGTCAGCCACGTCCCCGAAGGACGGCGGGTGTTCGCCGGCATGACCGTCCGGGAGAACCTGCTGATGGGCGCCTACCATGACCGGCGGCACGTGCGGGAGGGCACCGAACGGGTCTTCACCCTGTTCCCGCGGCTGGCCGAGCGGGCCTCCCAGCTGGGTGGCACCCTCTCCGGCGGGGAACAGCAGATGCTGGCCATCGGCCGGGCGCTGATGAGCCGGCCTCGGCTGATGCTGCTCGACGAACCGTCGATGGGGCTCGCCCCCCGGATCATCCAGACCATCTTCGAGGTGATCGTCGAGATCAACAGGGCCGGCGTGGCCGTGCTGCTGGTGGAACAGAACGCGGTGCAGGCCCTGCGGATCGCGCACCGTGGCTACGTGCTGGAAAACGGCCAGGTCGCCCTCACCGGCAGCGGCGCCGACCTGCTCGCCGACGACCGCGTCCGCCAGGCATACCTCGGCGAGGACATCCCCACCGGATGACAGGCGCCGTATCGGCCCGCTCCGCACAAGAGCCCGCGGCACATCAGAGGGAGGCCGTTTTTTCCCTGTAGGGCGGGGCTGTAACCTCCGTGGTACTGGGCAGCTCCGGGCCAACCCGGACGCCCCACACAACTCGGCCGGCCTCCTGGGGGATCTGTGTGAGCGCGTTGCGAGAAGCTGTCGACAAGGGCCGTGCGCCGACCCGACTGATCGCCCCCGGGCTGAAGGGCTTCAAGGAGTTCCTGACCCGCGGCAACATCGTCGACCTCGCGGTCGCGGTCGTCATCGGTACTGCCTTCACCGCGCTGGTCACCTCGCTGGTGAAAAACCTGATCACCCCGCTGATCGCGGCCATCGGCGGGCAGCCGGACTTCTCCGCACTGACCTTCACCGTCAACGGCAGCCGGTTCAACTACGGCTCGTTCGTCAACGACGTGGTCTCATTCGTGATCGTCGCGGCCGTGATCTACTTTCTCATCGTCCTCCCGCTTGCCAGGGCGAGCGGGTTGCGCAAGCGGAACGGGCGGGCCGCGGAGCCGGAGCCCACGCCGGTCAGCGACGACATCCGGCTGCTGACGGAGATCCGCGACCTGCTCGCCAGCGCCGCGGCGGCCACCGCCACGGCGCCCGCGCCCCGCTCTCCCGGCCAGAGCTGACGACACATCCGGAGCTGGCATATCCAGAACCGACGACGGCCAGCGGCAGCACCGCCCGCCACGCCCGGCCGGGCCGGCCCGAAGGCCCGGCCGGCGCGAGCCGAGGGCGCCTGTCGTCATGACGGTTCCGCGGAACGGTAGCGTTCGAGCTCTGTGAACGGTAGCCTCCGGGGCCTGTAAACGATCAACCCTGCCGGGGCTGAGGCCGGGGCTCAACTGTCGTCCGCAAGCCATGAGAAGACCCTGTGGGTCCCCTACCTGCACCGCGCGTTTCCTGCTGGCACCGACCGCCGTGACGTGGACGGACGGGTCAGTCGCATGCACGTGGTGCGCAACCGTGCCGCGCACCACGAGCCCCTGTCCCGTCTCGATCTTGCCGCGGTCCTCGGCGACCTGCTTTTCCTCGTTCATCTGATAGCGCCGCCACTTGCCGACTACGTGACCGCGGCCAGCTGGGTTCCCGCGTTGATCGCTGCCCGGCCGCATCCAGAGATGAGTGCGTAACGGTCTCAACCACTCCGGGAGTGGATCATGTGGCCGCCGGGGCACTTCCCCGCTGCCGAACATCGGCGTGGTCCGGCGGTCCCGGTCTGCCGGCGTGTGATCCGAGGAGGAGCCGGTGGCGGCGGTCCTGCCGCGCTACCGGTCGTGCCACCTGCCGCGCCGTCGTATCGGGCCGGCGTATCGGGCCGGCGTATCGGGCCGGCGAAGCGGACCGGGCTCTGGTGGGGCCGGGCCGGGCGGCAGGTCCGGGGCAATCGGGTCGCTATGCTGGCTTTCCGCTGACTACAGTGGCCTGTAGCTGTCACGAGCAGCAGTAGATATCGCGGGGGGTTCCGGTGCTGCGAGGCGGCCATCATCGCCCCGTGACGGGTATGGACAGCGTCGCGCGGCAGCGACGGCGGCGTCCGGGCCGGTTACGGGCCCGAGCCTGGTTACCGGCGGCCGCGGCGGCCGTTGTGATCGTGGGGCTGGCCGCCGTGACGGCGGTCGTACCGCCGCTGTCCGGGTGGCCTGCGGTGGCCGCGCCGGTGTCCGATCAGCGGCCGGTGTTCCAGGTACGTGTCATGGAGCTGCCGGCGCAGGTCGACCGGACCGTCCTGGACAACCTGAACAGCCTGCTCAACGGGGTTCCGGACGGCGACGGAGCCGTCGTGGTGCGGGTGACCGGCGCCGCCGGGCTGGCCGGTGACCAGGACAGGCCGGCCGCCCTGGATACGATCTTCGATCGCCGGGACAGGCTCGTCGTCCAGGTCGCCCTGCCGGACCGTTCCCGTACCGGCGCGCAGCCCGATCTCGGGACGGCCGGTTCGTTGCTGCTGGCCGTGGCCGGCCACCGGTTCGCGGACGCGGACTCCGCCCGCGCCGCCTTCGCCCGCAACGACAGCGGGGGCGGGCAGCAGGCACCCTGCAAGAAGCAGTGCCGGGAGCAGGTGGCGGGTACCGGGACGGAACGCGAATCGCGGATGTACGCCACCAACACCGACCCGTTCGTCCTGGACGTCACGCTCAGGCGGGTGTTACAGGTGGACTCCTCGAGCACCCCGTTCACCGGGCCCGGGGATTCGCTCCTGTCGGAGCGGGACGACTCGGGCCGGTCGTTCTGGTTCTACGTGCTGATCGTCGCCGTGCCGCTCGGGCTGGTTGCCGTGCTCTGGCGGCGCGGCCTGTCGAGCCGGAAGGGCGGCGGTGCCGACAACGGGCCGACCACCGCCGCGCCCCGACGGCACGGCCCACCATCGGCGGCGCAGCAGTGGCTGGTTCGCTGGCGTCGCCTGCTGGGCCGGGAGGACGACGGTGCCGGCGGCGGCGACAACGACGAGGACGACGAGGACGACGGGTATGGCGGCAGGCGGCCGCTGTCCCCGGTCGCGCAACCGAACGTCGGCATCGGCTCGTTCGGCGTCGTGCATTCCGCTTTCGATCCGCAGGGCTACGTCGAGGTCGACGGCGGGCTCTACCGTGCGACCTGGAAGGGCGGCCCGGGGGCAAGCCGGCCGCGTGTCGGCGACCAGGTGCTGCTGAGGACGCACAGGGTGGACGGGCTACAGGCCTGGCCGCCGCACGGCAGCCCAGACCGGTAGCCCGCAGTGACTACGCAGACGGGGACACATCGGAAAATGGCACCTCGTAACAGCTCTGACAGGCCAGCGGACCGTCAGCAGCCGCGGGACATCATCGGGAACATTCCCATTCCCCGGCCGAGCCATCGCGTGCTCGTGGTGTTGTGCATGGACACCTCGTACTCGATGCGTGGTGAGGCGATCGGCAGGCTCAACGACGCGCTCGCCGGCTGGGCGCGCAGTATGCGGGCCGGCGAGAAGATGGCGCGGACCACCGAGTTCGCGCTCATCACCTTCGGCGCCGGGGGAGTGCGCAAATGGCGCGGCAGCGAGAGCTTCGACCCGCGCAGCGACCGGACCCCGTTCGTGCCGGCCCACAGTTTCCAGCCGCCGAAACTGACCGCCGACGGGGTGACGCCGCTGGTCGAGGCGGTCCGGCTGAGCATCTCGGTCATCGAGGCGCGCAAGCGGCAGCTGGCCCGGGAGAAGGTGACCTGGAAACGTCCGCTCGTCTGGCTGGTCACCGACGGCCGGCCGACCGACGACCAGGGGCATCCGAGCTTGGACTGGCGGCCGTTGGCGAGCGAGATCCGCGGGCTGGAGGCGAACCAGAAACTGGCGCTGTTCGCGATCGGCATTCCGCCCATCGACGACCAGGGCCAGGAAACCCTGCGCGAGCTGGCCCCGGAGCGGAACATGATGTACGGACGGTTCGACTTCAGCGACATCCTCGTGCAGCTGGACAGAAGCGTGGAGGACCCCAACTACAAACTGCGCGGCTACCAGCCGAGGCAGGTATGACCCCCGGCCGGCGGTCCGTGGCCGTCCGGAGCGGTGCCGGCGGCCGGCCCGACCGGTGGCGTATCCGGGGGGCCAGCGTCCAGGGGTATTCGCACGTGCGGGAGGGCAGATGGTGCGAGGACTCCTTCGCCCACCTGTCGCTGGGCGGGCAGGGGCCGCTGCCCGACGTCCACGTGCTGGCGGTGGCCGACGGCGCGGGATCCGCGCCCCGGTCGGCCGAGGGCTCCCGGCTCGCGGTCGCGATCGCCACCCGGCTGGTGCGTGACCGGATCCACCGCGCCGGCCGGTCCACGACCGCGCCCGAACTACAGCGGATCCTGGCGGACGCGCACGAGGAGATAGTCGCCGAGTTCCGGCGGATCGTCGCCGCGATCGCCGGGCCGGAGCACGTCGGCGAGTTCGCGACGACGCTGACGGTCGTCGTGCTCGCCCATCCCGTCGTCGGCTGTCTCGGCATCGGGGACGGCTTCGTCGTCGTCCGCACGGGTGAAGGCGGACAGGATAACCTGCACCTGCTCGACGCCGGGACCGCCGACGCCGAGCACGCCACCCACGCGGTCTTCCTGACCTCGGACACCAGCCGGGCCGCCCGGGTGAACGCCGTCTACGACCCCTGGATCAGCGGTGTGTTCGTGTCGACCGACGGCCTGATCCCCGCGACCCTGCGGCGGGACGACGACGGCCGGCTGGCGGTGTCCCGGGAACCGGTCATCGACACCGTGCTCAGGCTGCTCGACGACGATCATTTCGACGCCTCCGGGCTCGTCCAGCTGCTGTTACGGGCGGACGTCACCGAAGCGACCCAGGATGACACGACGCTGTTGGTGGCGGTCCTGTGCCGGTGACGGAGATCTTTGTCAACGGGCGCAGGCTGACCTGTTCGACCGTGCTCGGCGCCGGGACCGAGTCGGTCGTCCACGCCGTGGACGGTGACTCCCGGCGGGCGGCGAAAATCTACCGGGAGCCCGACGCCCGGCGCACCCGCCGGCTGGAGTGCATGCTGCGTGCCTTCCACGCGTCACAGTTCGTCGATCCCGTTTCCGGTCATCCAGGGCTGGTGTGGCCGGAGGAACTCGCCCGCGACTCCACCGGGGCGGTTCTCGGATATGTCATGCGGCGCTCCGAGGACCAGCCGCTGAGCACGTTCTTCGAGCACTACACCCGGCTGACGAACTTCCCGGGCAAGGACTGGAAGTTTCTGCTGGGGGTGGCCAGCAACCTGAGCCAGCTGGTCGCCGTCCTGCACGACCAGGAGATCGTGATAGGCGACCTGGCACCGTCGAACATTCACGTCCGCGCTGACGGGCTGATCAGTTTTCTCGACTGCGACTCGTTGCAGTTCCGGTACGACGGGGAGGTTTTCGCCTGCCACACCGTCACCCCGGAATACGCCGCGCCCGAGCTGCTGCCCGAGCTGTCCGGCCGCAAGAGCGTCGAGACGGACCGGTTCACCCTCGCCGTGCTGATATGCCAGCTGCTGCTGTGCGGGGAGCATCCCTTCCAGGGGATTCCGGCCCGGGAGCTGGACGTCGACCCGTCACCCGAGACGAACATCCAGTACGGCATCACCGTCCTGACGGCGCCCAGGGAGGTCGAGGTCCCGGACGAGGCCGTCGAGCCCGACGTCCTGCCGCCGCCGATCGCCGCGCTGGCCAGGCAGACGTTCGGGGCGGGCCACGGCACGGCCGGGTCGCGGCCGGCCGCGCAGGAGTGGGCCGACGCGCTCGACCTGGCCTGGGACGACGTCCAGGTGTGCGGCAACCGGAGGGGCCATACCTACAGCGGGCATCTCCCGGAATGCCCGTGGTGCGCGCGGGCCCGGACCGGCCGTTTCGACCCGTTCCCGGCGCTGTCGCACCTTGCCGGCGGTGCCGACGGCGGCGCTGCCGGCGGTGGCGTGGCTCCCACCACGAAGGTCACCAATGTTGTGCTGGCTGTCGCGATCCTGCTGCTTCTCGCGCTGGCGGTCGTCGTTGCCGTGGTCACTCGGTAGCCCGGTGCCCGGCGGTCCGCCGGCCGGGTGATCTCGACAGATGTGACATCGACAGATGTGACATCGACGGAGACGGCGGAGACGGAAGCGGCATCGGCAGAAGGAGGTGGAGACAGCCGTGTATCCCACAGGCACACACCCACAGAGCACCCTGATTCCGTTCTACCTCGTGGTGGACGTCTCGCAGTCCATGGACGGGCCACGCCTGGACACCGCGAACCTCATTCTGCGGCGGATCGGGGAGGCGTTGGCCCGTGATTCGGTCGCCGCCGCCCGGGTCCGGGTCGGCATGATTGACTTTGCCGGCGGCAGCCGGACGGTGCTGCCACTGTGCGACCTGCTCACCACGACGACGTTCCCCCAGCTGGCGTGCCGTGACGACGGCACCCGATACGCGCCCGCGTTCAACCTGTTACGGGCCACCGTCGACCGCGACCACCGCCAGTTGGAGGCCGACGGTTTCGCCGTGGGCCGCCCCGGGGTGTTCTTCCTCAGCGACGGTGAACCCTTCGATGATCCTCCCGGTGCCTGGGAGGAGGCGTTCGCCACCCTGCTCAGGGAATGCCCGGCCATCCCGCACATCATCCCCTGCGCCGTCGCCGACTCGAATCCCGAGATCATGCGGGTGCTGGCTCATCCGGCGCCGACGGCGCCGTTGTTCATACAGAGCCGGCTGGCCAGCCCGGAAAGCGCGATCAGGAACCTGACCGAGATCATCGTACGAAGTGTTGTGGCCTCGGGCCACCAGGAGATGGTGGTGATCGATGAAACGGACGTCCACGCCCTCGACACGGTCATCGTCGATCCGCCCGAGTCCTGGATCGACCCGGACGTTCGTTACTGAGAGCATTCCATGAAATGGCAGAGTGTTGCTGTCGAGCGGCAGCGGCTGGGCCGGGCCGATCTGCTGAGCCGGGGCGGGCAGGCCGTCGTCTACCGGCTGCCCGAATTCGGCCTTCCCGAGGTGGGGGTGCCGCTCGTCTACAAGGAGTACCGCTCCATCGTGGGGCGGGTGCCGGCCCAGGGCCTCGCCAACATCATTGCGCTGCGGCTGGCGCTGCCGGCGGACCAGCGCCTGTGGTTCGACACGCATCTGGCCTGGCCACTGCGGATCGTGGTCGACGGTGACGCCGACTCCGCCCGCGCAAAGGTGCTCGGAGTCGTCATGCGGCTCATACCCGACGCCTTCTTCCAGGTCTTCCCGGCAGCGACGGGAGGGCCACCGCAGCGCCAGCCGTGCGAAGCGCGGTCGCTGTTCGCCGGTCCCGAGCAGATGCGGGCGCTCGGTCTGCCGTTCCCGGACCGTGCGCAGCGGTGGTGGCTGTGCCTGCGGCTGGCCTACCTGGTGGCCTTCCTGCACAACCAGGGCATCGTCTTCGGTGACATCTCCGCCCGTAACGCCCTCTACCGTCTGCGGCCGACTCCGGATGTGCTCCTGGTGGACTGCGACGCGGTACGGAAGGTCGGCAACGCGGCGGTTGTCGACCAGGGCCACACGCCGGACTTCTTCCCCCCGGCGATACACGAGCCGCAGTCGATCAGCTCTGACCTGTTCAAACTCGGCCTGTTCATCGTCCGTATCCTCGCGCCCGGCCGGACGGTCACGCCGGAGAGCGCCGTACGGGCTGTCGAGGGTGTTCTCGGCCGGGCCGGCGTGGATCTCGTGCGGGCCAGCCTGTCCGCTGAGCCGCGGGACCGGCCGGCGGCGCTGCTCTGGTACCGCTACCTGCGCTCCGGCGCGGGCTCCCATCCCGGGACGCTGCCGTTGCGGGGCTGAGGGCCTGAAGGCGGCCCACGTCCTCCGCGGCGGCGTCGATCGGTGGACGAGCGCCAGCAGATCTTGCTGTGGGGCCCTGCCGCGGCGGGACGGGGCCGTTGCTGTCGCAAGATCTGAACAGACGATCGTACGTTTGTGTGTCGTAGCGGACACGGCGACATTGACACAGGTCACACAGGGAACTAAGGTCGGCGGAAAACAATCACTTGTTTGTTAGTGTGACCACCGTCTGGGGTGTGAGTTTGCTGCTGGCTGTGATGGTCGCGCCCGAGGAGGCGCGAGGGTGGATTCTGCCGGCGCGAAGCAGGGCATAACGGGCCGCCCGGCCCGCCTGCACCACCTCGACCGAGGGAGAAGGAGGGTCCCGTGAGCGCTACCGATGTCATCACGTCCCCGCTGGGAGGGGGAGCGGACACAAACAGATCCGCTCTGGCTCAGGCCGAGCGTCGGAGCATGAGCCGCAACTCGCAGTTACTCGTCGCCTGGTGCGGCCCGGCCATGTTCGTTTTATTCGTGATCGGGAGTGTCTGGCTCGCCCGGTACTTCCCGCCCGCCATCCACCCGAATGATTCCGCCCAGGAGGTCGCGCAGTACTACCGGGACCACAAGGACGCCATTCGGGTCGGTCTCGTGTTCACCTGTCTGGCCTATGCGCTGATGGGCGTCTGGGGCGTGTGCATGGCCGTCCAGACCCGGCGCAAGGAAGGGCTCTTCCCGGTTCTGACCTACGTCCAGCTGACCTGTATGGCCGCGGGTACCGCGCAGATCGTCGTGAACTGCGGTCTCTGGGCCACCGCCGCCTTCCGCCCCGGGGAGACATCACCGGAGATCACGCAGGCGTTCAACGACGCGGGCTTCATCATCCTGCTCGGCACCTGGATGCCGTTCACCATCTGGGCCATCGCACTCGGGCTGAACATCCTGCTGGACAGGACGACACCGGTTTTCCCGCGCTGGACGGGATACTTCAGCATCTGGTCGGGTGTGTGCTTCATGCCCGGCGGGACGGTGTGGTTCTTCAAGAGCGGGCCATTCGGCTGGACCGGTGTGGTGTGCCTGTGGGTGCCGTTCGTGGTCTTCGGCGCCTGGGTGCTGTACTTCAGCTACCTGTCGATGCAGAACGTCAGGCGCGGCTTCGTCCATGAGCAGGACCTTGCCGCCGTGTCGTGACCATGAGTGTGCCGTCCGGGATGGATCCGTTCGTGGACCCGTTCGCCTCGCGCACCGCGAGGGCGCCCCAGTGGCGTCCTCGCGGTGGGGGCCGGGTGCCGGGCGAGATCGGTATCTGGGTCTTCATCTTCGGGGACATGCTCGTCTTCGGGCTGTTCTTCGGTGTGTTCGTCCACGAACGGTCGCGGAGCACCGAGCTCTTCGAGCAGGCGCACGAAACCATGAACCTGACGTTCGGCGCGGTGAACACGTTGTTGCTGCTGACCGGGTCGATGTTCGTCGTGCTGGGCCTGAGCGCGTTGCGCGGAGGGGCTTCCCGGCCCGGCTCGCGGATGATCCTCGTCACGCTGCTCTGCGGCGCCGGCTTCGTCCTCAACAAGTACCTGGAGTACTCGGACAAGATTGACGCGGGGCACACGCCGTCGGCCAACAGCTTCTACATGTACTACTTCGTCTTCACCGGTATCCATCTGTTGCACCTGCTGATCGGAATGATCGGCCTTGTGATCATGTACAGGATCGCCCGCAAGCCGGTCCTGGAGGCCCGGGACATACGTAATCTCGAGGCCGGCGCCTGCTACTGGCATCTTGTCGACCTGCTCTGGATAGTCCTGTTCGCGCTGCTGTACCTGATGAGGTGACCAGATGTCGACGCATGCCGGGAGCGCTGCCGTCAGGAGTTCCGTCCTCAGGAGTTCTGTCCGCAGGAATCCGACCGTCGTCGCCTGGCTCGCGCTCATGGGCGCGACCGTGGTCTCCTGGTATCTCGGGGAGGGGCACGGCGCCCCGGCGGCCGCGACGGCCGGTGTGATTGTGGTGGCCTTTTTCAAGGTGTACCTCGTCGGCCGGTACTTCATGGAGCTCCGGGAGGCTCCGCGAGTACTGCGTCTCCTGTTCACCGGATGGGCCGTGGTGGTGTGTGCGGTTCTCGTGGCCATGTACCTTGCCGCCGGCGGCTGAAACGGCTGGCCGGTGCCGTGGTGTGGGGCGGCGTTTCCCGGGACCGTGGGTTTTCTCGCTGTCGCGGATACCGGCAGGGATGGGAATCCCGTCGACGACGCGGTGGGCCCGCGGGCGTGGCGCACCGCCGAACTGATCGAGGAGACAGATGACACAGCAGGTTGTAACCGAGCCCGGCAGCCACCGCTCACGTCCCCGGCCCATTGCCACGGGTGTCATGACAAGGCTTCCGCCGCTCCTTCAGCGGGTGACCGTCGACGTCGGGCAGAGCGGGCAGTTACTCGGGCGGCTGGCGACCACGGCGGTACGCCAGCCGCGGGGGTACTGGGGGAGTACCCGTGACGAGATGTACGCGATGCTGCGCTTCTGCTGGCTGCCGTGCAGCCTCGCGGTCGGCGGCTTCACGTTCCTCATCGCGAACTACGCGTACGACCTGCTCAGCCTGCTCGGTGGGCAGAACCGGCTGGGCACCTACTTCGTGATGGCGAGTCTCCGGGAGATCTCGCCGTTCTGCACCGGGATGGCCGTCGCGGGCGTGATGGGCACGGCCATGACCGCGGACCTCGGCGCCCGGCGCATCCGGGAGGAGCTCGACGCGCTGAAGGTGCTCGGGATCGACGCGACACGGATGCTGGTGCTCCCCCGGGTGCTCGCCATCACGATCATGACGGTGGCCTTCACCATCATCGGCGGCCTGCTCGGCATCATCATGGCGATGCTTTCCGCGACCGTGTTCGGCGCGACGTCCACCGGCGGTTATTTTGCGAATTTCCTGTCGAGCCTGACGGCCCCCGAACTGGTCGGCGTCCTGATCAAGTCCACGCTCACCGGCCTGTTCATCGGTATCGTCTGCGCGCAGAAGGGGCTCACCGCGCGTGGTGGGTCGGAGGGTGTCGGACGGGCCGTCAACGAGGCGGTGGTGCTGTGTTTCGCCGCCGTGTGGGTGATCAATTTCATGGCGAACGCGACGCTGCTGGGCCTGAACCCCGACATGCTGGTGAACCGGTGAAAGGGGTTCGACGGTGACCGTGACAGAAAACAGCAGTGATGTCGCGGCGAAGCCGCTGACAGATACCGGTATCGGCAACTTCGGTTCCTACAGCAGTGAACGGTCGTTGGTGTACGACCTCGGTGAGATCGCCAGGTTCGCGGTCGCCTCCGTGCGCCGCCTGCCGGGGGTGCGCCACTACGGCTCCGAGGTGCTGCGCCAGGCCGGGATCGTGATCCTGTCCAGCTCCGGGATCATCTGGTTCATGATGGCGATGCTGGCCGCGGAGGCCTCGTTGGAAGGCCACTATCTCCTCAGCCAGCTGGGCGCCGGTAGTTACACGGGGGTGTTCACCTCGACCGCCGACTACACGGTCGCCCCCGAGATGTGGGGGTGGATTCTCTCGGCGAAGGTCGCCTGCGGGCTGGTCGCCGAGCTCGGCTCGATGCGGATCAGCGAGGAGATAGACGCGCTGGAGGTCATGGGCCTCGACTCGCACTCGTATCTCATCAGCACCCGGCTGCTCGCGGTCGTCATCGTCACGCCGTTCATGTTCATGATAGGTACCGGAATCATGTACTGCGTCGAGTACATGCTGAACGTGCACGTGTTCCACAGCGTGTCCGCGGGCGGGTATCTTTCCGTCTTCTGGGCCTTCCAGACCCGGCAGGACGTGTTGTTGTCGCTGGCCATGGGCGCAATCATGGGAATGATGATTGTCGTTGTCGGCTGCTACTACGGGTACACGGCCAGTGGCGGCCCGGTCGGGGTCGGCAAGAACACGGCGAAATCCATGGTGATCAATCTGGTCATCGTCAGCGTGATCGGGGCGGTGTTCCAGCAGATGTTCTTCGGGTCGCTGACACGCGCGCCCATCGGGTACTAGACCATGGCCGGCAGATGTTCGACCGCATGGGCGGCACCGCGTTCGTCTCGCTCGACACCCGTCAGCGACGGCACGGCGCGATGAGTGACGCGATGTTGGCGCAGTTCGCGTTCGCTGCCGTGTTCTTCGTTATCGGATGCTGGGGACGACGACACGCCGCCGATCTCGTTTCTCGGGCCCTTTCCCGCGAAGCGCGGACAGCAAAGGAACAGTCGCTGCGTCGGGGGGCACGCTACTGCCAGATCGTTGCGGTGCTCTTCATCGTGTTCGGGGCGACCGGGCAGACCTTTCCTCTTGGCCTCCCATTTGACGGTCCCATGTAACGGGAAACACGGATCGTGATGGCAGCACTGTCGATCGGATACGGGCGAGACCCGGGCTGGGAGGTGCCCACGCCAGGCCGGTGCGGGCACCACGGCGACGGCAGGGTGCTTCCGCGTGCTCGGGTGGCCTGTTCCACGGCACGCCCCCTTCCTGGCCGACGTCACGCGTCTTCCGGACGCTGGGGCTGGCCGCGGCAGGTCCTGACATGCTGGGCTGGCGGCTGTGACGCATGTTGTGCTGGCACCCGACAAGTTCAAGGGATCGTTGAGCGCCGCCGAGGTGTGCGCGGCGCTGGCCGAGGGGCTGCGCGCGGCCCGCCCGGACGTGCACACGGTGTCCCTGCCGGTGGCGGACGGTGGCGACGGCACAGTCGAGGCCGCGCTGTCGGCGGGATACCGGCGGGTCGCGGTGACCGTGGAGGGGCCCACGGGCGAGCCCGTCGACACGGCCTACGCCGAGTGCGACGGCACCGCGATCGTCGAGCTGGCCGATGCCTGCGGCCTGCGCCGGCTGCCGGGCGGGCGTCCCGCGCCACTGACGGCGTCCAGCTACGGGGCGGGGCAGGTGCTCGCCGCCGCTCTGCGCGCCGGCTGCCGGCGGGTGGTGCTCGGTATCGGGGGCAGCGCGAGCACCGACGGCGGTGCCGGGCTGGTCGAGGCGCTGGGCGCCGTCCTGCTCCCCGGGAGCCCCGGGAGCCCCGGGAGGCCCGGGAGCCCCGGGAGGCCGGGGAGGCCGGGGA
>NZ_CEVIVC010000033.1:42633-47392 GCF_982290645.1 Protofrankia sp. CiP1_Cm_nod4 | reverse complement strand
CATGGTCGACCAGCTCTCCTCGTTCGCGGACGAGGTCACCCGGGTGGCCAAGGAGGTCGGCACCGAGGGCAAGCTCGGCGGCCAGGCGACGGTCGACGGGGTGGCCGGTACCTGGAAGGCCCTCACCGACAACGTCAACCAGCTCGCGTCCACGCTGACCACCCAGCTCCGGGCGATCGCCGAGGTGTCGACCGCGGTCACCCGCGGTGACCTCACCCGTTCGATCACGGTGGAGGCCGAGGGCGAGGTCGCCGAGCTCAAGGACAACATCAACCAGATGATCGCCAACCTGCGGGAGACCACTGAGAAGAACGCCCAGCAGGACTGGCTGAAGTCGAACATCGCCTGGATCGGCGGCAAGATGCAGGGCCAGCGCGACCTGTACGCGGTCTGCCAGATGATCATCAGTGAGATGACGCCGGCGGTCGGCGCCCAGCTCGGCACGGTCTACCTGCTCGACTTCATCGAGGGCGACAAGCTGCGGCACGTCGCCGGCTACGGCTCGGCGCCCCGCAAGCGCTCCGACGGCACCTTCCTCTTCGGGGAGGGCCTCATCGGCCAGGCCGCGGTGGAGAAGAAGCGCATCCGGGTGGAGCAGGTGCCCGCCGGCTACCTCTACATCCGCAGCGGCCTCGGGGAGGCCCCACCGAGCGACCTGGTCGTCGTGCCGGTCCTCTTCGAGGAGCAGGTGCTCGGGGTCATCGAGCTCGCGTCCTTCACCCAGTTCTCCGAACTGCACCTGCACCTGGTCGACCAGCTCGTCGACACGATCGGCGTCGTCCTGAACACGATCATGGCGAACGCGCGGACGGAGGAGCTGCTCGCCCAGTCGCAGCGGCTCACCCAGGAGCTGCGCTCGCAGTCGGTGGAGCTCCAGCGCACCAACAACGAGCTGGAGGAGAAGGCCGCGCTGCTGGAGGAGAAGAACCGGGAAATCGAAATGGCCCGCATCGGGCTGGAGGAGAAGGCCGAGCAGCTCGCCCTGTCGTCGCAGTACAAGACCGAGTTCCTGGCGAACATGAGCCACGAGCTGCGCACACCGCTCAACAGCCTGCTGCTGCTGGCGAAGCTGCTCGCCGACAACCCGGAGGCCAACCTCAGCGCCAAGCAGATCGATTTCGCCGAGACGATCCACTCGGCCGGTTCCGAACTGCTCGAGCTCATCAACGACATTCTCGACCTGTCGAAGGTCGAGGCCGGCAAGATGGACGTCGAGGCCGCCACCGTCCGCACCACGACCCTCTGCGACGCGGTCGCGCAGATATTCGGCCCGCTCGCCGAGGAGCGGGGGCTGTCATTCGAGGTGACGGTCGCCAACGACGTCCCGGCGGAATTCGTCACCGACGAGCAGCGCATTCAGCAGGTGCTGAAGAACCTGCTGTCCAACGCGGTGAAGTTCACCGATTCCGGTGAGGTGCGGCTGGATGTCACCGTCGCGTCCGACGAGATCGAGTTCACCGCGCCGAGCCTGTCCGCCGCGCCGGTGGTGCTGGCGTTCAGCGTGTCCGACACCGGTATCGGGGTGGCGTCCGACAAGCTCCGCATGATTTTCGAGGCCTTCCAGCAGGCGGACGGGACGACGTCGCGCCGCTACGGCGGGACCGGGCTCGGCCTGTCGATCAGCAAGGAGCTCGTGCGGCTGCTCGGCGGGGCCATCGGGGTCGCCAGCGCTGTGGGCCAGGGCAGCACCTTCACCCTGTACGTACCGTCGGTGATGCCCTCGGAGGTCCTGCCCTCCACCACCCCCGGGGACAACGAGGGAATCATCATGCTGTCCGGGGAGCCCCGCGCGGCGGCGTCGCACCGGCTGGCCGGGATGCAGGGCAGGCAGGCGCTGGAGGAATCCCGGCTGGCGGGGGGGCCGGCCACCATGGCCTGGCCGGGCCGGGCGGGACCGGGCAAGGACGGACCGGTCAGGAACGGGTCGGCCACGGAGGAGCCGGGCGCGGTGTCGGTGCCGGTGCCGGCAGCACGACGTTCGTCACGTTCGGTTCCGGGCGCGACGGGGCCGATGGCGACCGGCACCTCCTTCCTCACCGAAGCGCCCGAGGAGTTCGCCCGCCGCGAGCCCGTCAGCGGGCTGGACGAGACCGACCCGCTGGTCGGCACGACCGTGCTCGTCGTCGACGACGACGTCCGCAACGTGTTCGCCCTCACCAGCGCGCTGGAGATGCACGGCATGCGGGTGCTGTACGCGGACAACGGCCACGACGCGATCCGGCTGCTCCAGCAGGAGGGCTCGATGATCGATCTGGTGCTGATGGACGTGATGCTGCCGGGCCTGGACGGGAACGAGACCACGTCGACGATCCGGCAGATGCCCGCCTTCGCCGCCCTGCCGATCGTGGTGCTGACCGCGAACGCGATGCCGGGCGACCGGGAGAAGAGCTTCGAGGCGGGCGCGACCGACTACATCACCAAACCGGTCGACCTGAGGCATCTGCTCAGTGCCATGCGGTCGCATCTGTAGGCGGCCGCGTCCGGAGCAGGTGTGGAACGGAAGCCTCGAAGTTCGCGCCGATGCCCGCTTGTATCGCCTGCCCGCCGACGCGGGGCCCGCGGGTACGGCGCGGGTACAGCCCGCGGGTACGGTGGGCGCCGCGGCTACCGGCGCCCGGCCCGGCCCGGGTAGCCCGGGCCGGGCGCCTGGATCGGATGTTTTGTCAGGGATACTTCCTGGGAACGGAACGTGAGTATTGCGGAAGGCGTGTGGTCGCGGATGCCTGGCCGCTTGAGAGGGCTTGTACGGTTGGGTTTTGGCGCATGTCCCCAATGCTGGCAATGCGCCGTGGGCGAGGAGGCGGGCAGGTGACCGAGCGCAAGGGCGGCCTCGTGGGCGCTGGGGACGCTGTGGGCGCTGTGGACGCCGAGGACGCGCACGGTACGGAGCGTCCGCGCAGCAAGATCCTTCTGGTGGACGACCGGCCCGACAACCTGATGGCTCTCGAGGCGATCCTGGCCTCCCTCGACCAGGACCTGGTCACCGCGTCGTCCGGGGAGGACGCCCTCAAACGCCTCCTGGTGGACGATTTCGCCGTGATCCTCCTGGATGTGCAGATGCCGGGCATGGACGGTTTCGAAACCGCGCACCGCATCAAACAGCGCGGCCGGACGCGGGACACCCCGATCATCTTTCTCACCGCGATCGACCGGGAGCCCCATCACGCGTTCCGCGGGTATGCCGTCGGCGCGGTCGACTACATCGCCAAACCGTTCGACCCGTGGCTGCTGCGCGCAAAGGTCACGGTATTCGTCGAGCTGTTCGAGAAGAATGAGCGGGTCGCCGAGCTCGCCCGGGCGAGGGTCCGCGACTTCGACCTGATGACCGAGATCGCCGAACGGCTGTCCGCGCTCGAGGTCCTGCTGGAGGGCACCTCCCCGAGCGTCCCCGAGGAGACCATCGCCGCCGCGGCGGCCGAGGTCCGCGGCCTGGTCACGCGGCTGCGGCCGTTCTCCCGGGCGGGCGGCGGCCCGCCGGCCACGGCATCCTGACCGCGGGTGTTCCGGGGCCGGGTGTTCCGGTTCCTGGCCGGGGGTCGCGGGGGCGCGGCCTGGCCGCGGGGAAGCGCTGCCCGCGGTCGTCCGCGCAGGGCGTGAGCTGGGGGAGTCTGCCGCTCGGTTCGCTTTTCGATCCGGGCGGGCCCGGTGAGTGTACCGAACGACAAACCCACAGCGATCTTTTCCGTTGGCCGTCGACCATGCGGTCACGCATGGTCGTATGACTGGCGCTCCGGGAGCCGCAGAGCGGGCCGATCCTGGAACCTGCCGACGCCGGGAGCCCGGCGGGGCCCGGAGATCCACCGAAGGCCTCAGGGCCCGCCGAAGGCCTCACCTCAGAGCCTGCCGAAGTCCTCAGGGCCCGCCGAAGGCTCAGGGACCTGACGAGGGCTCAGGACCTGGCGAAGTCGAGCAGCACCTCGATGATCCCGTTGTTCTCGACCCGGATCCCGCCGGCGTTCGGCGGCTCGACGCCGTAGTCACTGAAAGTGACGGGGATCTGCCCGCTGACCCGGATCTGCCCGCCGGTGAGCTGGGTGTCCAGCGGGACGGTGACGGTCCTGGTGACGCCGTGCACGGTCAGCTCGCCTGTTGCCTGGTAGGTCTTCCGCTCGCCCTCGGCGGGCACCGATCCGAGGTCGATCGGCTGGGTCAGCCTGAAGCCGGCCGTGGGGAACCGGGACGTTTCCATGATCCGGCCGCGGAACTGGCTGTCGCGCGGCGACTGGTCGCTGGTGATGGTGGCCACGTCCACGCTGAAGTCGGCGGACGGCACGGAGGTGCCGCTGACGACCAGCTTCCCGGTGACGGACGAGGTCCGGCCGACCGCGGTGGTGTCCTGCCCGAACAGGACCTCCTTGACGCGGTATCCGGCCTGCGAGCCGGCGGCCACCGTCCACGTCCCGTCGGCGGTGGTGTAGGCGGCCGTGGCGCCGGCGGCCGGGCCGGTCGCGGTGCCGCCGGGCGCCGGCGCGCTGTCCAGCGACAACTTGGCCGGCGGATCACCCTCGATGAAGTTGATGTAGACGAACGGCCCGCCGGCCACGAGGGCGGCCAGGGCCACCACGCCGATCACCAGACCCTTCACCCAGCGTGGCCGTTTCTTTTTCGTCGGGCCTGACGGGCCTGACGGGCCCCATGGACTCGGTGGACTCGGCGGTCCTGCCTGCTCCGGTGGGCCCGGCCGGCTCGGCGGTTGCGATGAGTCGGCCGGACGGGACGCATCGGCTATCATTGATCACTCCTCGGTGGTTGCGTGGCC
>NZ_CEVIVC010000033.1:41743-42348 GCF_982290645.1 Protofrankia sp. CiP1_Cm_nod4 | reverse complement strand
GCTTGTGCTCCGTGGCTGCTGATAGCCCTGTGGTGGATTGTGGCCGGTTTGTGACGTCTGGCACGAGGCGTCCACGTGCGCTACCGGTCGCATGGGTCGGATGTTGCACGAGCAACATAAAAAAATCATGAATATGATTCGGCTCGGCATGCTGTCAGCCTGGCGACACGGACCTGTCGGCCCGGCCCCGAATCCCGTTGGCAGCTGCCCACCACCGTCACCGCGATGTGCCCTCCCGCGGGCCGGCACCACCGGAGGGCTCCACCAGGGGACTCCGCCGGACGGCCGGGTGGCGCCGGCCCGGTCGTCCGGCGGGCGAGGTCAGGCCGGGGGAGAGCCGAGCGCGCGCAGGTCGGCCTGCATCTGGTCGATCTCGACGGCCTGGTTGATGACCATCACCCGGGCCAGCGCCCGGACGTCCGTCTCCCGCGCGTGGGCCGCCGCGTGCTGAGCCATCGTGATCCCACCCCGGTGATGGCGGATCATGAGCGTGAGGAAGAGGACGTCCAGCTCCCGGCCCCGCGCCGTGGACAGCTGGGCCAGTTCGGCGTCGGTGGCCATCCCCGGCATCCGCGACGAGCCACCGGGAGCCGTGCCGGACGGGG
>NZ_CEVIVC010000033.1:32997-41364 GCF_982290645.1 Protofrankia sp. CiP1_Cm_nod4 | reverse complement strand
CGTGGCCGCGTCGGTGGCCCGCTTCGCCGTCGTGCCGTCCGTGCTGTCGTCGGCCACCGTGGTCAGATCTGCATCTGGGAGTTGAACACGAACGTCCGCTTGCCTACCTGGACCCTGGTCCCGGGGACCAGCGGGGCCGGTTCGTGCGGGTTCAACGGGGTCCACACGGTCGCCTCGGGCGGGGCGATGTACGTCCCGTTCGCGGAGCCCTGGTCCGCGATCACCGCGTCCCAGCCGTTGAGCGTGATGACGGCGTGGACCCGGGAAACCGCGCTCTCACCGTCCTCGACCAGTAACGGAATCGCGCGGCCGGCCCGGACGGCGTCGTCCCGGTCGGGCTGCCTGCCGATCACGATGTCCTTGTCGACGTTGACGGTCCGGCCGTCCTCGAAGACGATCACCCCGATGGTCGGCCGCGGCCCCCGGACAGGGTTGCCGGTCTGCTGGGCCAGGGACAGCCCGCACTCGGTGCAGTAGGGCGCGGCCGGGTGGTTGAAGTGGCCGTTGGCGCAGAGAATGCCCTCGACCTGGGCTTCGGAGCTGCCCGGCAGCATGGTCGGGGCGTCCTGGTCGTCGAACAGGTCGGCGACGTCGAAGCCGCGGCCGGGCAGCTCGGTCAGCGCCTCGCTCTCGGTGTCCTCGACATGCGCGGCCGGGTCGTGCCCGGCGAGCTCGGTCGGCGGATCGTCGTTCGTGGCGGTGAGCGCGGCGAAGTCCTCGAGCTGCGTGGGCTCGGCGGCCCGCAGCCGGGCGGCGGTGTCGAGCTCCTGCTCCCTGCCGTGCTCCTGCTCCCTGCCGTACTCCTGCTCCCTGCCGTGCTCCTGCTCCCTGCCGTAGCCCTGCTCCTCGCCGTACCCCTGCTCCTCGCCGTGCCCGTCCTCTTTGCCGTACCCCTGTTCTTCTTTGCCGTAGCCCTGTTCCGCGCCGCGCTCCCGCTCCTTGCTGTGCAGCGGTGTCAGGGCCGGCGGAGCGCTCGACACCGACCCGTCGGCGCCCCTGGCCGGCGCGGCGTCCACCGACGGGATCGGTGCCGCCCCGGTCATCGGGTTGCGGGGCCCGCCGAAGCCGGCGGCGAAGTCCTCATCGGCCCCTCGGGGCGGGACGAAGACGGGCCCGCTGCTGGCCACCAGGCTCACCCCGATACCGGGTACCGCCCCGATCCGCAGGTCCAGCGGGAAGGCGTCGGCGGCCGGGTTGTTCGCCGCGCCGTAGGCGCTGCCGACACCGGCCGGTCCGAGCGTGCCGGCCGGGCCGATGTCCAGGCGGGCGAACCCGGTCGGCAGCAGGCGGTCCACCCAGGTGGCCGACTCGATCCCGGAGAGGGTGAGCGGGGCGGGGCCGTGGACGACCACCTCCAGCGCGCCGTGGATCAGCACGGCCAGCCGGTCGCCGACCTCCGCCAGCAGGGCGAAGTCGGGTACCACCTCCGGGTCGGCGTCGACGAGCAGCCCGGCGACCCGGCGCACCAGCCGCCGGCCCGTCCCCGAGGCAGCCCCCGCCTCGCCGGCCGCCTCGGCGCACAGCGCCAGCAGCGTCTTGGTCATGTCCGACGTGCCGGGGCGGCCGGTGCTGGCGATGACAAGAACGTCCGACAGGCGGACCACCACACCGGTCCCGGCATCATGTCCGGCTGCCACCACGACCCGGAAACCGTCAAGTCCCGCCATCGTCGCGCCCCTTGTCCTTCGTCCCTGGCCTGCGTCGGCCGCTGCCCCGCCCCTGCCGGCGCGTCCGGCCCGCCGGTGCCGGGCCATCCGCCGGCGTCCGGCGTGTCCCACCCCGGTGAGCCACGTGTACCAACCATCCTGCCGGTGGATCGGGCAGACGTCAGCAACATGTCGGCTACCAGCGGACTTTCCCTCAGGAGAAGACCGTCACCCGGCCGTTGCCGGGGGGAGCAGCCGCCACGAGCGGGCCGTCCGCCCGCCGGGCCGTGACGTTCGGTCAGGACGTTCGGCCAGGACGTTCGGCCGGCCAGAAGCCCGGTCCGGGGTCAGCCGAGGGCCCGGTCCAGGTGGAGGGCCGCGCTGATCAGGGCGAGGTGCGTGAACGCCTGCGGGAAGTTGCCCAGCGCCTCCCCGGACGGCCCGATCTCCTCGGCGTACAGGCCGACGTGGTTGGCGTAGGTCAGCATCTTCTCGAACACCAGCCGGGCCTCGGCGACCCGGCCGGCCCGGGTGAGCGCCTCGACATACCAGAACGAGCACAGGTTGAAGGTGCCCTCGTCCCCGTGCAGCCCGTCGCTGCCGTCCGCCGCGTAACGGCGTACCAGGCTGTCGCTGACCAGTTCCTCGCCGAAACGGTCGAGGGTCGAGAGGAAACGGGGGTCGGTGGGCCCGGCGAACTTCACCAGGGGCATGCACAGCAGGGACGCGTCCAGCCGGGACGACCCGGGATGCTCCATGTACGCGCCACGGACCGGATCCCACGCCGCGGTCTGGACGAACCGGTACGCGCGGCCGGCGTACTCCTTCCACTCGTTGGTCGGGCCGGGCAGGCCGCGCTGCCGGGAGATCCGGCACGCCCGCTCGAAGGCCACCCAGGTCATCAGCGCCGAGTAGGTGAAGCGCTGCCGGCCGCCGCGGGTCTCCCAGATGCCCTCGTCGGGCTCCTCCCAGTGCTTGGCGAGCCAGTCCAGCTGGCGGGAGAGCGCCTCCCACAGCTGGAAGGAGATCGGCGCGGCGAGCTTGTTGTAGAGGTACACCGAGTCCATGAGCTCGCCGTAGATGTCGAGCTGGAGCTGCCCGGCGGCGCCGTTGCCGATCCGCACGGGTCTCGAGTCGCGGTAGCCGCGCAGGTGCTCGAGGACGATCTCGTCGAGGTCGGCGTTGCCGTCCACGCTGTACAGGACGTGCAGGCCCTTGTCACCGGGGGCCTCCTGGCAGCGCTGTTCCAGCCAGTCCATGAACGCGGCGGCCTCGTCGGTGAACCCGAGCGTCATGAGCGCGTAGATGGTGAACGCGGCGTCACGGATCCACGTGTACCGGTAGTCCCAGTTGCGGATGCCGCCGAGCTCCTCCGGCAGGGAGGTGGTGGGCGCCGCCACCAGCGCGCCGGTGGGCCGGTAGACCAGCAGTTTGAGCACGAGCGCGGAGCGGTTCACCATCTCCCGCCAGCGGCCGTGGTAGCGGCTGCGGCGCAGCCAGTTCTGCCAGTAGGTCAGGGTACGGTTGAACAGCTGTTCGGCCTCGCCGTCCACCAGTGGGCGGATCGGCGTGTTCCACTCCAGGACGACGTCCGCGCTGCGTCCCGTATCGAGCGCGAATGTCGCGGTGACGCCGGTGCCGTCGCTGGCCAGCGGGATGGCGGTACGCAGGGTGAGGCTGCCGACGGGAGAGTCGAACACCGCGCCCTGGCCCTCGACGATCGTCACTGTGTGTGATACCCGCCCGTAGTCGAAGCGCGGGTGGCAGCGCAGCGAGAACTCGGCCCGGCCACGTACCGCCCTGGCCTGCCGGACGACCGCGTGCGGTGACTCGGTGACGTCGCTGTCCACCGGGACCATGAAGTCGACGACCTCGCCGACGGCCTGCGGGGCGAGGAAACGGGTCATCAGGACGTTGGAGTCCGGCAGGTAGAGCTGCTTGGCCCGGGAGCCGGGACAGTGGATGCGGAAGGAGCCGCCGCGTTCGGCGTCCAGCAGGCTGGCGAACACCGAGGCCCCGTCGAAGCGCTGCGGACAGTACCAGTCGATGGTGCCGTCGGTCGCGACGAGCGCCACCGTGCGCAGGTCGCCGATGACCGCGTGCTCTTCGATGGGCGGATAACCGGTCACGCGCATGGATGGCCTCTCCGGTGGGCTGTCGACGGAATCATCGTCCGGGCGGTACGTCCGGGCGGTATGCGGTGGATTCTCGATCACGCGGGCGCCGTTCGGGCGGCAGCCGTCCATCGCCGGCCGCCGGCCGTCGCCAGCCATCGGTATCCACCGGGCACGGGCCCGGGGCTTCCGCGAACGTACGTCCGGCCGCCGGCCCGTGAGCGCCGACTTCTCGAAGTGTCAGCTTCTCGAAGTGTCAGGCGATACCGATCGACCGCCGTGGGGCTACCTTGGAGCTTGCCGGCACCGCGTCCGGCAGCGCTGCCGATGTCAGTGGCGCCGATGTCAGCGCTGCCGATGTCGGTGGCGCCCGGCGTCGCCACACAGCCAGTGCGCTGCCCTGGCGGAGTGGGCCGCCGAGGAACGCCGGCGGCGGTGGGACAGCATCGCTGACGGTGGCGTTGCTGGCGACGGTGTTACTGGCGGCGGTGTTACTGATAGTGACGTCAATGCTGGCGGCACTGGGGGTGAGGCCGGTCCGTGGCGGTCCGGCGCCAGGGGAAATGATCATCGAGCTGGATTGTCGGCTGGATGCCTGCCGGCAACGGTCGGGATGGATCGGTCCTGACCTGGGGCTATCATGAATTTGTAACGAAAAGTGTTCAAATGGGCGCGATCTGGGGCGGATCTGGAGTCAGGGTCCGGGCGTCCATGCCGGCGGTCGTTCACGTCACTCTACGATCACAGCATGCCGGCGCAGGGGCCAACGGCACAGAATGGTCAAGGCGGTCTTGTCATGTTCGCCAAAGGCGACCGGGTGTCCCCGGTTGATGATCTTGGCGGTGGGGTCTGGTCGCGCCGCGGGACCGTCCTGGCCGTGCGCGCGGCGCCACGCCGTGAACCCGCACCGGGGGACGACCTGGTCCGGGTCGAGGCGGCCGGCTGGCTGTTCTCGGAGGCTCCACGGGCAACCGTGCTGTGGGACGACGGCACAGCGGAGATCATCGCGGAGGACCGGTTACTCCTGGTGTACGACCGGGTGGAACCGCTCGGCATCCGGGTCGTGACCATGGCCATGGCCGCTCCCGTCGACGTTGTCGAGCACGGCGGGCATGTCGTCCTGCTCCTGCGTGAGGGCCTGCTGCCGCCACACGCGGTCCAGTACCTGCGGGAGAAACTGCGCGGCGTCCGGGCGTCGTTCGTCCCCACCGGCGAGGACGGCCGTTCACCGGCGGAGATCCGCCGCCGCGACCTCGAACTACTACGAGCCCTCATCGCCCAGCTGACAGGGTGACCCCAAATTTTTCGCGGGGCGAAAAATTTGGGGACTCCCGCGTTGCCCGCGGGCTGTGCCACCGCACCTTGTCCGAGAGCCCGGGGGCGGTCAACGGGCCAGCCGTCAGGATCAGGATGTGGAGTAGGGGCCGGGGCGTACGGACGGCCCGCCGTAGGAGCTGCCGTTGAGGCTGCCTCGTGGCGGCTGTTCCGTCATGGCCTGACTGACCTTGGACGCGATGGCTTCGGTCAGTCGGATCGCCTGCGTGAGCGACAGGTTCAGCACGATCTCACTGTCATCGGTCATCGCAAAGCGTACCGAGACATCCGCCATGGTGGTTCCTTTCCTCCTGTGTCGGCCCTGTGTCGGCCGCGAGAAGCCAGTCTGGTCCCTCCCACCATCCCTGATCGCGTAGTCGTACCGGCAGGCACCCCCCGGTAACCGACGGACGTATTCGTATGTTTCAGGAAATGATGTTACTTAATGCAAGATTTACTTGCCCAAAGTGGGTGACTCGTAGTCCACTCCCGCCGCTACATCACTATAAGTATCAATATACTTACATATAGTTCCTATTGTTGGTCGTGTCAGGAGGTCTGGTGACTGACAGATTGCTCGGTGTCGGCTCGTCCGCCCTCGAGAACCGACAGCCCGGCGGCGCCGCCGGGCCGGACCTGCCGACCAGGCCGGCTGGACCGACCAGGCGGGCCCCGCCGGGCCCGGCGGCGACGGAGCGGCTGGCCGCAGCGCCTCAGATCCAGCCCGGGAACCACATCCTCACCCGCCACGCCGAAGTCGGGACCACCTGCGCCGCCATGATCGGATAGAAGTAGACGAACAGCAGCACGACGACGATCGCGTAGACGCCGACCATCAGCGAACCGACAAGCCGCCGCAGGTCGGAGGCGGTCCGGGGGCCCAGGGCGACCCCCGCGAGCGCGGTCAGCCCGAGGACGAGGAACGGCAGCAGCGGCAGCGCGTAGAACAGGAACATCGTCCGGTTGGGGAAGGCCAGCCACGGCAGGAACGACGTCGCGAAGCCGACCAGGACGAGGCCCGCCCGCCAGTCCCGGCGGCTGACCCACAGCGCCAGCACGCCGACCAGCGCCGCCACCCCGACCCACCAGATCGCCGGATTGCCGATCGCGAGGATCTCCCGGGAACAGCCGGCCTGGGAGGCGCAGCCGGGCTCCCCGGCCTTGGGGGTGCTGTAGAAGTAGGCGACCGGCCGGGCCAGTACCAGCCAGCTCAGCGGCTTGGACGCGTACGGGTGCGAGGCGTCCAGATGCTCGTGGAAGCGGAAGATCTGCTGCTGGTAGTCCCACCAGCTGTGCAGCGTCCCCCACATGCCGTCACCGAAGCGGTGGCGGTTGTAACCGCCGCCGGTGACGAACCAGCCGGTCCACGTCGCCAGGAACACGATGGCCGGCAGCGGGACGAAGCTGGTGGACCACTGTGGCCCGTCCCGGCGCACGGCGGCCAGGAGCGGCCGTCGCACACCCGCCGTCCGGCGTGCCCCGGCGTCCCAGGCGATGGCCAGCGCGGCGAATCCCACGAGCGTGTAGACGGCGCTCCACTTCACCCCCAGCGACGCCCCGAGGCACAGCCCGCAGGCAAGCCGCCACGGGCGCACACCCAGACGTGCCCCGAAGCGGATTTTCTTACTGTCTGTTTTATACAGACTACTTATTGATCGCAGATCGATGTTTCCCGCTTCGGACGCGTCCTTACCCGATCGTCCGGCGAGGGGGCTGTTGTCGGTATCCGTGAGGCTGGCGGCCAGCCTGGCCCGTCCGTGATCCCGATCGAGGATCAGGCAGGCCAGGGCCAGGACGAGCCCGGTCATCAGGAAGATGTCGAGGATGCCGATCCGGCTCTGGACGAACTCCAGGCCGTCGAAGGCGAGCAGCAGGCCGGCGAAGCAGCCGAGCAGCGTCGAGCGGAACATCCTCCTGGCGGTCCGGGCGAGCACGAGCACCGCCAGCGTCCCCGCGGCCGCGGAGGCGAAACGCCAGCCCAGCTCGGGACTGCCGTGGCGGATCCCGGCACAGTCAGTGTACCCGAAGAGCCACTCGGACACCGCCATCAGCCACTTGCCCAGCGGCGGGTGGACGACGAACCCGGGGCCGTCGCACCCGCTCTTGATGTCGCTCAACTCGTAGCCGTGGGTGAGCAGACCGTAGGCGTCGTGGGTGTAGTAGACCTCGTCGAAGTAGATGCCGCGCGGTTCGGTGAGCTGCCAGAACCGCAGGACACCGGCGACCGCCGCGATCGCCAGCGACGCGAGCCAGCCCGCGAGCCGGTCGGTGGGCATCGGCGGTGTCAGCCGTTCCCGTGGGCTCAGGCCATCGTGATTACTTTTAGTAACTACCGTGGCCCGCGGCTCGCCGCCGTCCACGGTCGGATAGGTCGCTGTCACCGCCACCGCATCAATGTAGGTGCTGGCACCTGGCAGACTCGGCGGGTGTCCGGAACTCTGGTGCTCTGCGGTGCGCCGATCGGTGACGTGCGTGATGCCAGCCCCCGCCTGGGCGAGGTGCTGGCCCGCGCCGACATCGTCGCGGCCGAGGACACCCGCCGCCTGCGCCGGCTGACCGCCGCCCTCGGTGTCACGATCGCCGGGCGGGTGGTCTCCTGCTTCGACGCCAACGAGCCCTCCCGCGCGGACTTCCTGCTCTCCCACCTGCGCGCGGGAGCCACCGTCGCGCTCATCACGGACGCGGGCATGCCGGCCGTGTCGGACCCGGGCTTCCGGGTGGTGGCCGCCGCCGTCACGGCCGGGGTGGCGGTGACGGTCGTCCCCGGGCCGTCCGCGGTGACCGCCGCGCTCGCGGTCAGCGGGCTGCCCACCGACCGTTGGGTGTTCGAGGGCTTCCTGCCGCGCCGGCCGGGCGAGCGCCGGTCACGCCTGGCCGAGCTGGCCGGGGAGCGGCGCACACTGGTCATCCTGGAGGCTCCGCACCGGCTGCCCGCGACACTGGACGATCTTACCGCGGCCTTCGGGCCCGACCGCGCGGCCGTGGTGTGCCGCGAACTGACCAAGACCTGGGAGGAGACCGTCCGGGACGATCTCGGCGCGCTGGCGGCCTGGGCCCGTGAGCGGGAGATCCGGGGCGAGATCACCCTGGTGGTGGCGGGCCGGCCCGGGACGTCGTCGCAGGCGCCGCCGCAACCGGGCACGCCGGCCGCGGCCGTCCTCTCCGCCACGCTCGCGGCGGAGGTCGCCGCCCGCGAGGCCACCGGCACACCGCGCAAGGCGGCCCTCGCGGCGGTGGCGGCCGAGCACGGCGTCCCCCGCCGTCTCGTCTACGACGCCGTCCTCGCCGCCAAG
>NZ_CEVIVC010000033.1:32158-32645 GCF_982290645.1 Protofrankia sp. CiP1_Cm_nod4 | reverse complement strand
AACGACCGCGGCCGAACCGACCGGGGACATCAGCGCGGGTGAGCGCCGGCCCGCGCCGGACGCCGGCTGGCTGCTCCGGCCATACAAGGGTCTGGACGTCCTGTCGCGGGCGCTCGTCGCTGGCCCACCCGACGTGCGCCCGAGCGTCGCCGGGAGTTCTGGGGCGGGCTTGAGGGAGGACGGACCCGGCGACCGCGAAGGTCTCCGCGCAGGCCCGCTGGTACACCCCGACGCCGGTGTCAACCGGTTACGTCTATGCCAACGCCAACCCGCTGACCTACAACGACCCCGACGGCCATTTCGCGCTTGCTATTCCGTTGATAGCTGCTGTCGGCTGCGGGTGAGCATCCGGGCTGCCCGTTCGGCGAGGAGGCGGATCTCGCCTGGCACGTCGGTACCGTCGACAATGAACTCGAGCATGCCGGGGTCGGTGTAGTGACGATAGATCAGCGCTTCGAGCTCGTCGGCGGTCGCGTCGGTCGTGCCG
>NZ_CEVIVC010000033.1:31064-31801 GCF_982290645.1 Protofrankia sp. CiP1_Cm_nod4 | reverse complement strand
GTGCGCGCGGCGAGTTCGCGGATATCGTCGGCGTCCCTGCGGCGCTGGGCGATCAGCTTCGTGGCGAGAAGGAACTCGTCAGACGCGTACCTCACGTGGAGTCCGGGGGTAGGGACGTGCGCGAGGGCAGCCGGCGGTAGTGGCGGCATCCACATGGCCGCGCGGGTGTTGAGCCAGTTCTCCGGCAGACCGTCCTCGCGGGCGATCGCCCGGGCCTCGTCCAGGACGGCCTGGTCGCGGGTGATCGCGTCGACGTCTTCCGTGCGCCGCAGATCCCGGTTGGAGGTCGCCGCGATGGCCGCACCGCCGACGATGAACACAGCGGCTGAGACGCCGCGTGCCCGTAGCCGTTCGTCGAGCCTGGCCAGGAGTGAAATGATCTCCGTGGCGGAGAACTCGTGCCGGTCGTTCACGCTGTGACCAGGTCACGGGCTGGGACGAAGATATTGAGCCTCTTCAGGTAGTCCGGAGTCCGGGTGATGATTTCCGCTCGGTCGAGGAAGGGATGCTCGGGAACCCAGGGCTGAGGCAGACGCGTGGGCTCGCACCACGTCGGCGGTTCAACTCCGGCCCGCTCGAACTCCCGCCGCGCCAAGACGGCCAGCAGGGCATCGAAGCCCGCGCTGCCCGTGGTCGCCGGGACGGCCTCCCAGGCGGCAGCCGATCCGTCGCGCCGCTCCAACAGCAGGCGTAGATGGTCACGGCCCTGAAGGAGCATCCGCCACGCCCACTCCTCG
>NZ_CEVIVC010000033.1:30270-30845 GCF_982290645.1 Protofrankia sp. CiP1_Cm_nod4 | reverse complement strand
TCGTCGGCGGCGCGGACAGCCTTGGCGGTCACCGGCGCGGACATCAGCCGTGAGGCGCGCGCGACCGCCAGCGCGCGGGCGATGCGCCGTGCCCGGAAGCAGAACACGGCGGCCGGCTTCGTCCCGCCCGAGCGGTAGGTGGAGAACCTGGACGCCGACGTTCCCAGCGCGGCCGCGAACTCGACCTGGGTCAGACCGCTGTCAGCCAGGGCGGCGTCGAGGAGCGCCATGACCTCACGAGTGTCCTGATCGAGTCTCACAGACCACACTTTACCAGCTCGTTTATCTGATCAGATAAACGAGCTGGAGATGATCCGTCGACCCCACTGCTCCGCTCCGCCTCGCACGCGCTCAGAACGGGCAGGATCCACGCGGGTTGAACCGCCCTGGGTTTTTAGAGACCGGGGCGGTTCAGGTCGGTCGTTGCATTGCACCGGGCGTCCGTCAATATAGCCCCCAGGAGCATCCACGCCCGGCTTCCGCATCATCGTGGTATTCCGGACACGGACAACCGGGGAAGGTATGTCGGTCTGACAGTGGGGTGCTGGTGAGGAAATGGCCGCCGGAGGGGTCAG
>NZ_CEVIVC010000033.1:5317-29981 GCF_982290645.1 Protofrankia sp. CiP1_Cm_nod4 | reverse complement strand
CAGTTTCGTTGGATGGTCAGGGCCTTGATCATGGCGGCCCATTCGTAGCTGATCGCGTATGGCCAGCCGCGCAGTCGTGGGGAGACAGTGACGAACAGGGCGCGGCCCTCGTAACACCGTTTCACCCGTAGTCGTGCCCGGGTGTCCTGTGGGGTCCCCACCACGATCAGTACGGATCGCCAGCCGTAACGGGTGGCCAGTTCCGCGGTCATCCGTGCCTCACCCTGGGTGGTGACCGGGTCCGGGCGGAAGCAGATCACCTGGATGCCGGGCAGGGCGGCCGGGCACGGGTCGTCGGACCCGGCCGGGGTCGACACGGCGAGTACCGGCGCGTACCCGGCCCGGGCCAGGTCGACCGCTCTGGCCAGCCGGCCGGGGCTGCCGGCGTACATCACGATCGCGTCGACCGGCTCCGGGGCGTCCCGGACCGGCCAGACGAACAACCGCCCGGTCGCGGTGAGGAACACCACGGCGGCCAGGCCGATCCCGACCCCGACCCGTCCACCCGGCACCCGTCCGAGCCAGCCTCGCGTCCGAGCGGGCCGGTCCGGCATCCGCCTGAACCAGGCTGGCATCTGGGCGGGCCGGTCCGGTGTCCGTCCGAACTGGTCTGGAGCCCGGGTGAACTGGACCGGTATCCGGGTGAGCTTGTTGAGCTTGTTCGGTGCCCGTCCGGGCCGGCCTGAAGCCCGGGCCCGGAGCGGGCGATGTTCCCGACGGCCCGGGACGGGGCCCGGCATCCACCCGAACCGGCCTGGCAGCCGGGCCCACCCGAACCGGCCTGGCTGACGGGCCCGGGCGAACCGGCCTGGCTGACGGACGGGCCCGCCCGGCTGCCTCATGAAGCGGTCATGGCGGGCTGCCGCGCCACCCCGATCCGCGAGCGAGGGTAGACCAGTGAGGACTGCGCCCGGTCGGCGGGCCAGACCACGTGCGCGACACCGTCCCGCCACTGCACGAGATGGCTGTGATGGCCGACCTGGAGGCCGGTGGCCTCGTCGAGACGGAAACGGCCCAGCAGGGTGGACGTGTCGAGTGTGCGGGCGGCGGCGAGCACATGATGGTCGTCGGCCTGGCCGTTCGCCCAGATACAGCGGCCCAGGACCAGCCCGGCCGCGTAGGCTACCGCCGCGGTCGCGGCCGGCAGCTGGTCGTACATCTGCTGGTAGCAGGCGACGAACTCGGACACGCTCGGACCGGTGCCAGCCTCCGCGGGTAGCCGTGGTGACCAGGCGCGTGGGCCCAGCAGGCCATCGCGGCGATCACGCAGTGTGGCCAGTGCGCCGTCGTGCCCGGCGGTGGAGAACGCCGCGGCCCGCCACGGCCGGCGCAGCAGCACCTCGGCCGCGGCGTTCTCGTCGTCCGGATCGCCCTGGACGATCAGGACGTCAGCGGGTGGTACGCGGCGCGCGGCGATCATGGCCCGGCCGGGACGGAACACGCTGGAGGCGACCTCGAAGCCCAGTCGTGCGGCGGCGGCCCGCACGACGGAGACGACTTCCAGCGCCCGGTCGTCGGAGGCCAGCAGCACCGTGACCCTGCGGGCCTGCCGGTCGGCGGCGCGGACCGCGGCGAGCAGCCCCCGCGTCCACGTCGAATGCGGGGAGAGCAGATTGACGACGTTCGGGAACGCCTGGCGGACGAACCGGGTCGAGGGCGCGCCGATGTTGAACACGACCCGGTCGGTGGCGGCACACGCGGCCAGCGCGCTGCGCTGACCGTACGGGCCGAAGATCGCGTCCGGCCCGGCCGCGGCCGCGGCACGCGTCGCCGCGGCGGGATGCGGATGCGCGTCGTACGCGGTGACGTTGATGTCGTCCCACGGCGGCGGAAGCTGCTCATCACGAGCCCACAACGTGACCGCGCGCAGAGTGGTCAGACCGTGGACGGCCGCCGGACCGGTCAGCGGAGTCACCAGCGCGACAGCGAGCGACGAGGACATCGGTACCTGTCTACCAGGTGATGGGCCTGCGATGTTCAACGGAGTGTCGACGTTGTTATGACACCCGGGCCATGGGGATGGCTTGTTCTGGCGCCTCGGCCGTGGATACGGCAGGCGGAGAGGCGGACGTCCGGGCCTGGATCATTCGTCTGCCGCCCCGGTTCCCGTGGTTCCGTAGGATCGATTCGCAGAAGCGCTTCCGTCCCGGGCGTCTCGTCCCGGGCCACCGGCGGGACGAGACGGAAGACGGGACGAGACGGAAGAGATGAGACGGAAGAAAGGTGAGTGAGCGGTAGATGGCACGCGACGGTGGGCGCCGTGGCGACCCTCCGCCCGCGCCGCCGCCGTTGTCGGTGGAGGCAGAGGTGATCGACAGCCACTGCCACCTCGACATCATGGGTGGGGAGGTGGACGCGGCCGTCGCGGCGGCACGGGCCGCCGGTGTCCGGCGGCTGGTGACGGTGGGGGTCGACCTGCCGACCAGCCGTTGGCAGGCGCAGGTCGCGGCCGGGCATCCCGACGTCTACGCCGCTGTCGCGATCCATCCGAACGAAGCCGCCGACGGCGTGGACGAGGAGACGTTCACCGAGATCGCCGAACTGGCCGCGGCGCCGAAGGTGCGGGCGGTCGGGGAGACCGGCCTGGACTACTACCGCACGCCACCCGAGCGGCACGCCGCTCAGCAGGACAGTTTCCGCCGCCACATCGCGATCGCCAAGCAGGCCGGCCGCACCCTCATGATCCATGACAGGGAGGCCCACGAGGACACACTGCGTATCCTCGTCGAGGAAGGCGCGCCCGAACGAGTGGTCTTCCACGCCTTCTCCGGGGACGAGGCCATGGCGAAGGTCTGCGCCGACGCCGGCTACGTGATGTCCTTCGCCGGGAACGTGACATTCAACAACGCGCAGCGCCTGCGGGACGCTGCCGCTGTCGCGCCCCGTGACCTGCTGCTGGTCGAGACGGATGCCCCGTTCCTCACCCCGGTGCCGTGGCGGGGCCGGCCGAACGGCCCGTACCTGATACCGCTGACGCTGCGCGCGCTGGCCACCGCCCGCGGGGAGGACGTCGACACCCTCGCGTCGGCGATCGCCGCCACCTCTGAACGGATGTTCGGACCCTGGTAGCCCCCGGCCCGGATACTCCCCCCTCGTCGTCGTCCGGTTCGGGGCTTCCCGATGGTCTGCTCACGCCGGCGGACGTACGGTCGATCAGCGCCGCTGTCGGCGTACGGCCGACCAAGCGCCGTGGCCAGAACTTTCTCGTCGACCCCAACACCGTCCGCCGGCTGGTCCGCCTGGCGGATGTCGGGCCGGACGAGACCGTCCTGGAGATCGGTCCCGGACTGGGCTCGCTGACCCTCGGACTGCTGCCGGCCGCCCGCCGGGTCGTCGCGGTCGAACTGGACGAGGCGCTGGCCGCGGCACTGCCGGCGACCGTCACGGCACGGCTCGGGCCAGCGGTTGCGGCCCGCCTGACCGTGCTGGCGGCGGACGGCCTGCGCCTGGAGCCCGCGGACATCCCTGGCGACCCGCCGAGCGTCCTGGCCGCGAACCTGCCCTACAACGTGGCCGTCCCGCTGCTGCTCGGCGTACTTGAACGTTTTCCGTCGGTCAGGCGCGGGCTGGTCATGGTGCAGGCCGAGGTCGCCGACCGGCTGACCGCGTCACCAGGTGGACGGGTGTACGGCGTGCCGAGCGTGAAGATGGCCTGGTACGCGTCGGCGCGTCCGGCCGGCCCGGTGCCGCGGGCGGTGTTCTGGCCGCAGCCGAACGTCGATTCGTCCCTGGTGGCGTTCAGCCGTCGTGATCAGCCGGGGCCGCCACGGTTGCGCCGGGCCGTTTTCGCCGCGGTGGACGCGGCCTTCGCGCAGCGCCGCAAGACGCTGCGGGCGGCGCTGTCGGGCTGGGCGGGGTCGGCGGACCAGGCCGCGCGTCTCGCGCTGGCCGCGGGCATCGACCCGTCCGCCAGAGGCGAGATCCTGGACGTGGCCGCCTTCACCCGCCTCGCCCTCACCCGCCTCGGTCCGGGTGCCGGCTCCGAGTGACGGCAGGCTGGCTCTGACCGACGCGCCGGTGGCACGGACGCGGTCGTGCGCTCAGCGCACGCGGTTGTCACGCTGTGTACCCGGGACGAGTTTCAGCTCGACGGCAGGGCGGGAGCGTGCCACGGCCTCGTCGACGCGCGGCAGTACGACCTCTTCGACGTCCCGGGAGCCTCTCCGGGATCTTCCAGGCCGCGATCTTCTCGGCGGCCTGGTCGGTGATCAGCGGGCTTCTGCGGGCGGCCGGCTGCCGGCGTACGCGGCCGGCCACGCCCAGCGCGGCCGATCACTGGCGTGACCAGCCACCCGTGTGCATCGTCTTACCCGGCGGTGGCGAGGGCGCTCGTTTCCTACCGGCCGGATAGGTTCGTTGGTGCCCGGTGCCAGAGCACGCCCCAGGAGCGAAGGAGAGTCCGCTGTCTCGGTCTCACCGGCACCCTTCCGGTGCCGCCGGCGCCGACCGGCCGTCCGCGCCCGTTCCGGGCAGCCGGGTGACTGTCCGTGCGCCGGCCAAGGTCAACCTGCATCTCGGTGTCGGGGCACGCCGCGACGACGGCTACCACACGGTCATCACGATTCTGCAGGCCGTCTCGCTCTACGACGAGATCACGGTGTCCACGGCCGACGGTGCCGGGCTCGACCCGGACGCCGTGGAGCCCGCCGTGTCCGTGGAGGTCACCGGTGAGGGAGCCGCCGGGCCGACAGCGCCGCTCGTCCCGCTGCCCGGGCCGCCCGGCCGGCCCGGGCCGTCCGCGCCGGCTGGCGACGCCGCGGCGAGCGCGGCCGCGGCCCGGATCTCCCTGGTCCCGACCGGGGTGGACAACCTGGCCGTCCGCGCGGCCCATGTGCTTGCCGCCCGTGCCGGTGTGCGGGGGGCGGCCGCCCACATGACCATGGCGAAGGGTATTCCGGTCGCGGCCGGGATGGCCGGTGGCAGCGCTGACGCGGCCGGTTCGCTGGTCGCCTTCGACGCCCTGTGGGGCACCGGTCTGGACAGGTCGGTCCTCTCCGAGCTCGCCGCCGGGCTCGGCAGCGACGTGCCGTTCCCACTCGCGGGTGGGACGGCGCTGGGTACCGGCCGCGGTGAGCAGCTCACGCCGGTGCTGGGGCGCGGCGAGTACCACTGGGTGTTCGCGCTGGCCGACGGCGGCCTGTCCACCGCGTCGGTCTACGCCGAGTTCGACCGGTTGTCACAGGGACGCCTGCGTACCGAGCCGACCCCGCCGGACGCGGTGCTGGCCGCGTTGCGCACCGGCGATCCGGTCGAGCTGGGCCGGGCGCTGGTGAACGACCTGCAGCCGGCCGCGCTGCGGCTGCGCCCGTCGTTGCGCCGGGTGCTGGAAACCGGCGTCGAGCTCGGGGCGGTCGGCGCCATCGTCAGCGGTTCCGGGCCGACCTGCGCTTTCCTGGCGCGGGACGCGGAGCAGAGCGTGGCTCTGGCGGCGAGCCTGGCCGGGATGGGTGTGTGCCGGGCGGTACGGCACGCGCACGGCCCGGTGCCGGGCGCGCGTGTGGTCGATCCGGGCGGCTCCAGCGGATGACCGCGCGCAGGAGCATCACCGCCGGACGGGACCGGCCGCCAGCCCAGGCAGCGCCGTCCCGGCCAGCACTGTCCCGGCCAGCACTGTCCGGGGCAGCCCAGGCAACGCCGTCCTTGCCGGCGCTGTCCTGGTTGGCGCCGTCTGGGTGGCGCCTTGGGACGAGCCGGCTGACGGCCCCGGGCCGCCGGAACGCTGGGTGACCGTCGGATGAGCGGCGTCCTGGTGACGATGGAGGCGGTGGTGGCCGCCTTCGGCACCCGCACCCTGCTGGACGGGGTGAGCCTGGGCATCGGGACCGGTGAGCGCATCGGGGTGGTCGGCCGCAACGGGGCGGGCAAGAGCACCCTGCTGCGGCTGCTCGCCGGCCAGGCCCGCCCGGATGCGGGCCGGATCGTGCGGGCTGGTTCCGTGCGGGCCGGCCTGCTGGCCCAGGACGACCGGCTCGCGCCCGACGCGACCGTGCGCCAGGCCGTGGTCGGTGACGTTCCCGACCACGTCTGGGCGGCGGATCCGCGGCGCCGGTCGGTGCTTGCCGGCCTGGGGCTGCTCGACCGGCTCGACGCCGTGGTCGGGCGCTCCTCCGGTGGTGAGCGCCGGCGCGTCGCGCTGGCCGCGCTGCTCGTCGACGACATCGATCTGCTGGTCCTGGACGAGCCCACCAACCATCTCGACGTCGAGGGTGTGGCCTGGCTCGCCGCCCACCTGCGGTCGTGGCGCGGCGGGCTGCTCGTGGCCACCCACGACCGGTGGTTCCTCGACGAGGTCTGCGAGCGGGTCTGGGAGGTCGTCGACGGCCGGGTGGACGCCTACGACGGCGGTTACTCCGCGTATGTGCTCGCCCGGGCGGAGCGCACGCGGCAGGCCGACGCCGCCGAGGCGCGGCGGCAGAACCTGCTGCGCAAGGAGCTGGCCTGGCTGCGCCGGGGCCCACCGGCCCGCACCAGCAAGCCGCGTTTCCGGATCGAGGCGGCCAACGTGCTGATCGCCGACGAGCCGCCCGCCCGGGACACTCTCGGCCTGCGCAGCTTCGCCGCCTCCCGTCTCGGCAAGGACGTCTACGACGTCGAGGATGTCACGCTGCGTATCGGCGACCGTGTGCTGCTGGCGGACGTGACCTGGCGGCTGGGCCCGGGGGACCGGGTGGGTCTCGTCGGGGCCAACGGCAGCGGCAAGACGACGCTGATGCGCCTGCTGACCGGGCAGGTGGGCCCGGACGCGGGCCAGGTGAAGGCCGGTAGGAGCGTGCGTCCCGCCCTGCTCGCCCAGGAGATCCACGAGCTGGACCCGGGCCTGCGCGCGCTGGAGGCGGTGGAACAGGCCGGCCGGGTGCTGGAGGTGGGCCGCGGCCGGGAGCTGACCGCCGGCCAGCTCCTGGAGCAGTTCGGCCTGCCCTCGGCCCGGCAGTGGACCCGCGTGGGCGATCTTTCCGGTGGGGAGCGCCGCCGGCTGCAGCTGCTGCGGCTGCTCATGCAACGGCCGAACGTGCTGCTGCTGGACGAGCCCACCAACGACCTGGATACCGACACGCTGACCGCGCTGGAGGACGTCCTGGACTCCTGGCCGGGCACGATCGTCGCTGTCAGCCACGACCGTTACTTCCTGGAACGAACCTGCGACACGATCTTCGCCATGTTCGGCGACGGGTCGCTGGTCATGCTGCCCGGCGGGGTGGACGAGTACCTCTCCCGGCGGCAGGCCGCCACCCGGGCCGAGGCAGCCGGCGCCCCGGCCGGACGCACCGCCACCGGACGCCCCGGCGGTGCCGCCGCCACCGCGGCGGGCGCCGTCGCCGGACCTGGTGCCGCCGACGGCGCGGACTCGGGCACCGCCGCCGGGAGCACCGGCGGTCCGCTGTCGGCCGGGCAGGCGCGGCTCGCGCGCAAGGAGCTGACCCGGCTGGAACGGGCCCTGGAGCGGCTGGCCCGCCGCGAGAGCGCGCTGCACACCGCGCTCGCCGAGGCGGCCACCGACCATCAGCGCCTGCTCGCCCTCGACGCCGAACTGCGCGAGGTCGTCGCCGAGAAGTCCCGCACCGAGGACGCCTGGCTCTCCCTCGCCTCCGGCCTCGAGGACGCCTAGAGCGTCAGTCAGGTAACCATACGTATCCATCCTGAACGATGGCACGCTTCGATGGACGTCGGCCACCAGAGAAGATCGGCGTAATTTTGTCGTTGTGTACGCTTTTGCGGCCAAAAAGCGTACACAGCGACAAACTCTCCTGGATCATGGCCTGCGCGGGTGGTCGTGGATGGGATCCGCGCTACTTGACCGGCGTTCTAGCCCATCCGCATCAAGCAGGATCCACGCGAAGCGCTCTGGGGCGTGTCTGATGGATGTTGGTCGATGTGGGCGGCGGCACCCACCAGGATGCTGGGGTCCCCGGAGCACTCCGCGGTGGTTTTGCCTGGGTGTGCGTTCCCTTGGTGATCGCCGGTAGGTGATCGCCAAGCCACGGGCGGCGCCCACCACAGAGGCCGGGGCCCCCAAATAGTGCCTAAGGCACTATTTGGGGAGAGCCTTTGCCTGGAGGCGTTGTGGGTCGGGCCAGCGGACCTCGTGGACGAGGTGCAGTGTCTCCATCGCCTTGATCAGGTAGAAGCTGGAGTCCACCTGCCAGGGCCTGACGCCGTGGCGGGCCAGCGTGGGCTCGGCGTGGTGCAGGTTGTGCCAGGACTCGCCCATCGACAGGATGGCCAGCGGCCAGACGTTGCCGGAGCGGTCCCGCGACCTGTACGGGTGCTTGCCGGCGACGTGGCAGATGCTGTTCGTCGACCAGGTGACGTGGTGCAGGACGCACACCCGGACCAGGCTCGCCCAGAAGAACGCCTGCACCGCCGCCTCGAACGAGCCGCCCCACAGGCCACCGACCAGTGCCGGGGCCGCGAGGCTGAGCGTCGCCCAGAGCCCGAACAGGCGGCTGACGCGGACGATGTCGGCGTCGTCGAGCAGGTCCGGGGCGTACCGGCGCTGGTCGGTCTGTTCGACGTCGAACAGCCAGCCGATGTGGGCGTGCCACAGGCCCTTGGTCAGGGCGCGGAAGCCGGGGCCGTAGCGCCATGGCGAGTGCGGGTCGCCGTCCCGGTCGCTGAAGGCGTGGTGACGCCGGTGGTCGGCCACCCAGCGGATGACCGGGCCCTCGATCGCCATGCTGCCGGCGATGGCGAGCGCGACGCGTACCGGCCTGGAGGTCCTGAACCCGCGGTGGGTGAAGTAGCGGTGGAAACCGACCGTCACCCCGTGGCCGGTGATCGCGTACATGGCGACGGCGATGATCACGTCGCGGGGGCTGATCCACCGGTCCCACAGCAGCGGTACCGCGGCGGCGAGGGCCGCCAGCGGGATCATGATGACCATGGTGAGGGTGATCTGTTCCCCTCGTGCCTTCAGCGCGGACCTCGGCGCCACGGTGTGCCGGGTGGGCGCGCCCACCTGGGCCGCGGGGGCCGTGGCACCCGCCGGGTTCACCGTGTCGGTAGCGGTCATGACATAACCCCGTCCATCAGTGCCGTCCACCGGTTTCGTCGTCGCAATGGTTTCCGTTGTGACACCGTAGCTTGTGACACCGTAGCTTGCGGCGGTAACACGTGGTGTCCGGGGCGGGAAACATCGTGGAAAAACAATTTCACGGGCCTGGACGGTTGCGGCCAGGGTACGGTGGTTGTCACCAGGAGCTGGTGGGGGCGGCTGGCGGCGGTCGCGCGCGGTGGCGACGCGGCGGGCCGGGGGTGTCCCGGACCCGAAAAAATCATGGCCATGTCCTCTTTGGCCTGCTGGCAGTGGTATGCTACGAAAGATTTTCTCGGTCCGCCGTGGTGTAATTGGCAGCACAGGAGATTTTGGTTCTTCTAGTCCACGTTCGAGTCGTGGCGGCGGAGCCCCGGGCCGGATCGGCGGGTGCGCCGGTCCGTACAAATCATTTGGTCCACCGGAATTGTCCACGATATCCCCTGGCCGCGGATATCCGCCGGTCGCAATCCGGTAAGCTCGACACGCATCGAGTTGATGTCCACGATCAGGGGAGCTCGTGTGACCCAACCACGTCTGGCGGCCGTTGTCGTCCTCGCCGCGGGTGAGGGCAGGCGGATGCGCTCCGCGACCCCGAAGGTGCTTCACCGTGTCGCCGGGCGCACCCTTGTGGATCATGTTCTCGCCGCGGTCGCCCCGCTCGGGGCCGAGCGGCAGCTGGTGGTCGTCGGGCACGGGCGCGAGCAGGTGGCCGCGGCGCTGGCCGGTCGCGTGCCCGAGGTCACCCCGGTCGTGCAGGCCCGCCAGGGCGGCACCGGCCACGCCGTGCGGGCCGCGCTGCCCGCGGCGGGTGACATCCGCCCGGACGACCTCGTGGTCGTCGTCCCGGGGGACACCCCGCTGCTGACCGGCGCGACGATGTCGGCGCTGGTCGCGGCGCACGCGCACGAGCCGGCGGCGGCGACGGTGCTGACCGCCGAGGTGCCCGATCCCTTCGGCTACGGGCGGGTGCTGCGGGATCCGTCCGGCCGGATCCGCGCGATCGTCGAGCAGGCCGACGCCGACGCCGCCACCGCCGCCGTCCGGGAGATCAACACCGGCGTGTACGTGTTCACGGCCGGCCCGCTGCTGGCGGCGCTGTCCTCCCTGACGGCCGACAACGCCCAGGGCGAGGAGTACCTGACCGACGTGGTCGGCGCGTTCTTCGACGGCGGGCGGACCGTCCGGGCGTATCCGCTGGACGACCCCGGGGAGGCCGCCGGGGTCAACGACCGGGTCCAGCTGGCCGCCGCCGCCGCGGCCATGCGGGACAGGCTGGTGACCGCGGCCATGCGGGCCGGCGTCACCGTGCTGGATCCCGCCACCACCTGGATCGACGCCGACGTGGCCCTCGAGGCGGACGTGACGCTGCTCCCGCACACCTTCCTGCACGGCAGCACCCGGGTGGCGGCCGGCGCGGTGATCGGCCCCGACTGCACGCTCACCGACACGCTGGTGGGTGCCGCGGCCACGGTGAGCCGGACGACCGCCTCCCGAGCGGTGATCGGCCCGGACGCGGCCGTCGGCCCCTACACGCATCTGCGCGAGGGCACCCGTGTCGGCCGCGGGGTCAAGCTCGGCGCGTTCGTGGAGACGAAGGCCGCGGAGATCGCCGACGGGGCGAAGGTGCCGCACCTGGCCTATGTGGGGGACGCGGTGATCGGCGCGCGTAGCAACATCGGATGTGGCACGATCGTGGCGAACTACGACGGCGTCGCCAAGCACCGTACGGTGATCGGCGCGGATGTCAAGATCGGAAGTGACACCGTACTGGTGGCGCCCGTGCATGTTGGCGACGGTGCGTACACCGGCGCCGGTTCGGTCGTGACCGAGGATGTGCTGCCGGGCGCACTCGCGGTCAGGGAGGGCCGGCAGCGGACGATCGAGGGATGGGTCGAACTACGGCGTCCGGGCACCGCGGCGGCACGAGCCGCCGCTGCCGCGCGCGGGTATGCCGAACAGGCAGGTGACGACGGTGGCCCGAACGGGGTGGCTCACGCCGGGGCTGATCGCGCCGGGCCGGCCCCTGTCACGGTTGCCGGTATTTCCGACAACGGGCACCGCGCGTAGCGGCTCGCCACGGTATGAGGACCGACCATGACGGAGCGGGACGAAGGTGGAGAACCTTTGATGGCCTATCAGACGGATAATCGGCGCAACCTGATGCTTTTCGGTGGCCGTGCACACCCTGACCTGGTGGCCGAGGTTGCCCGGGAACTTGATGTCGAACCGGTTCCCACCAATGCGTATGAATTCTCCAACGGAGAGATCTTCGTCCGGTTCGAGAAATCCGTACGCGGATGTGACGCGTTCGTGCTGCAGTGCCACTCCTCGCCGGTGAACACCTGGCTCATGGAGCAGCTCATCATGGTCGACGCGCTGAAGCGGGCCAACGCGAAGCGGGTCACCGTGGTCGCGCCCTTCTACCCCTACGCCCGGCAGGACAAGAAGCACCGCGGCCGGGAGCCGATCTCGGCCCGGCTGATCGCCGACCTGTTCAAGACCGCCGGCGCGCACCGGCTGATGTCGGTGGACCTGCACACCGCCCAGATCCAGGGCTTCTTCGACGGCCCGGTGGACCACCTGTTCGCGCTGCCGCTGCTCGCCGACTACATCGAGGCCAAGCTCGACACGTCCGCGGTCACGGTGGTGGCCCCGGACGCCGGCCGGGTCCGGGTGGCCGAACGCTGGACCGACCGGCTCGGCTGCCCGCTGGCGATCATCCACAAGCGCCGCGACCGGGACGTCCCGAACCAGGTGAAGATGTTCGACGTGGTGGGCGAGGTCTCCGGCCGTACCTGCGTCGTCGTCGACGACATGATCGACACCGCGGGCACCATCACCAAGGCGGCGGAGTCGCTGCGCGAGCACGGCGCGACCGATGTGATCGCCGCGGCGACGCACGGTGTGCTCTCCGGCCCGGCGGTGGACCGCCTGAAGAACTCCGAGATCAGCGAGGTCGTGCTCACCAACACCCTCCCGCTGCCCAGCGAGGCCCGCATCGACAAGATCACTGAACTGTCGATCGCGCCGTTGTTGGCCGCCGCCATCAGGGCGGTCTTCGAGGACGGCTCGGTGACCGAGCTCTTCGGCGGCGACGCGTGACCACCGGTCATGACGCACGGCTGGACGCGTGTCCCGTCGTGCGTCCGGTGCGTCCGGTGCGTCCGGTACGTTCAGGTATACGACGGGTAACCATAGTGTGGCCAGCCGGTGATCTCTCCAGTGGGATCATCGGCTGAGAAGCACCGGCTGAACTGTCAGTCCGTGTCGGCTGTCGCCGGCCCGGGTGCGCCGCCCGGGCCGGGGGCGCTGGCGCCTCCCCATGGCCGGGCCCGTGTCGCCCGACGGCTGTGCGATCGTTGACCGTATGGACATCCTGGGGCGAACAGTCCGGCGATGAGCGGACTGTCGGTGCTGTCGGGCGGATTCATCGGTGGCCTGTTCGCGGCGGTGGCGGTTTTATGGATCATGGTGATCCGAATCCGTCGCGGATGGCCGAAACCGACCAGGTTACTGGCCGTCCCCGTGGCGATACTTCTGACGGTCGCGGCGGTGGCCGACGTGGTCAACGCCTACTTCAGTTACCTGCCCCGGCTCGGGGACGTGGTGGGAGCGGCGACCGCGGGCGGCTCCGATCCGCGTCTGAAGGTCGCGGACCTGCGCTCCCCGACGCCGTCGGACGCCCCGCGTCCGCATCCCCACGGAGCCGTCCTGACCCTGCCGGTTCCGGACCGTGGTAGCGGGTTCGGGCGGACGACCGCGCTCGTCTACCTTCCGCCCCAGTACTTCGACCAGCCGCGGTGGCGCTTTCCGGTGCTCTACCTGATCCACGGATCACCTGGCATCCCCGCTGACTGGCTGCGGGGCGGGCAGGCCGCCGACGCCGGTGCCCAGGTCGCCGCCGCCGGCCATCCGGTGATCATCGTGATGCCGCGGATGAGCCGTGGCTGGCTCGACGACCCGGAGTGCGTCGACGGGGTGACCGAACATGTCGAGACCCATCTGTTCAGCGACGTCATACCGACGGTCGAGTCGGCCTTACGGGCCGAGTCCGGACCGGCCGGCCGGGGGATCGCCGGGATGTCGGCGGGTGGTTACTGCGCGCTCAACCTCGGCCTGCGGCACAGATCCATGTTCGGAACGATCATAGACATGTCCGGGCTGACCCGTCCGACCCACGAGGACGGGCTCCGCCCGCTGTTCGGTACCGGTCCGGCGGCCCAGGCCGCCGCGGCCGCGAACAGCCCTGATCTCTATGTCGACGGGCTGGGACCGGGCCCCCGGCCGCGGGTCTGGCTCGACGCGGGGCGCCGTGACCACGCCGTCACCACTCCCATCCGGCATATGCGTGATCTTCTCAGCGCTGACGGGTACCCGGTGCAGCTACACCTGCGACCGGGGGTGCACACGTTCACGGTATGGCGTCCCGCGCTGCGGGACGCGCTCGCCTGGTTCGCCGGCGGTACCTCGTCGGCGCCCACCGTCTAAGCCGTGTCCGTCCCGCGTACGGCGGTGCTTTTCGTCCTGGCCGCGCTCGCCGAGATCGGCGGGGCCTGGCTGGTGTGGCAGGGGATCCGTGAGCACCGGGGTGTGCTGTTCGTCGGCGGCGGGCTGGTCTCCCTGTGCGTCTACGGGCTCGTCGCCACGCTTCAGGAGGAGGCGGCCTTCGGGCGGCTGCTGGCCGCCTACGGCGGCGTGTTCGTCGCCGGCTCCCTCGCCTGGGGCGTTGTCGCCGACGGTTACCGGCCTGACCGTTACGACATCGCCGGCGCGTTCGTCTGCCTGACCGGAGCCGGCCTCATCATGTTCGCTCCCCACCGGTGATCCCGGTCCTCCCGGCGGGTGGATGGCGCTCTACTCGGTGGGGGAGACCGACAGCGGCCAGGTGCCGCCTCGTACGCAGCGTCCGGTGGTCAGGTCCCAGGCCCAGTGGTGGCGCGGGCATTCCAGCACGCCGTCGACGATGTCGGCGTCGGTGAGATCCTCGCCGGCGTGTGGGCAGTAACGCTGAATCCGCAGTCCGTCACGGGTGATCGTTTCGTCCGACACGGAGCTGTCCTGCCGCAGCTGCCAGGTCACCACCGGGGTGTCGCCGTAGCGCAGCAGGCCCATCAGGGTGACGTCGAACAGGTCCGGATCGCGCCGGAGCCCTATCCGCATCGACAGCAGCGCCTCCTCCCAGGTGGCCTCCCCGTCGACGATCGCGCGCAGGACGCGCGGCGGGACATGCAGCTCGTAACTGCCCGGCGGGCCAGCGGCCACCGCGCTGCCGCCGGCTGTGCCGTCGCTGGCTGTGGTGCCGCCGGCCGTGGCGCCGCCGGGTGGGACAGCGTCGGGTGGGAGCGCCGGGGGCGAGGCCGCCACGACCGCCGGTTGCGGGGGAACCGGCCGGATCATCACCGTCCACCGCCGCGTACCGGAAAGAATGGTGAGATCGCGCTGGTAGTCCGCCAGCAACGGGCGGTTGCGCCGGATCAGCCGGGAGAAGTAGGCGTCCAGCTCGGCCGTGCTCACCGGGGTGTCGGGGCGTTGTTCGTGCGCGCCCCACTGCGCCTGCCGGCGCCGAGCGTAGCCGGCGACGTCGGTGGGTGCCGGTGCCGGTGCCGCGGCCGTGACCGGTTTGCCGCCGACGATGTCGATCCGGTCACCAGGCTGGACGTCGACGATCTTCACCTGCGGGGCCGCCTCGACGAACGAGGGCGCGACGTCCGCCCAGTGCGGAAAGATCGTCTGTTCGCGGTCGTTGTGGACGCGCAGAGCCGGGTCGAGGAAGACCGGCGGCCCCGCGCAGGGGACGTAGGCGCGGGCGTCGGTCGCGGCGACCGTCCGCATCAGGGTGTCGAGGAGGCCGGAACGCACCTGGGCGACCTTCTCCCGCATCACCGGCAAAGGATAGGAGTAGCAGTTCGGGTACCACATGGCCCCGGAGAACTGCGCGGCGAGCAGGTCGACGTCGCGTGGCAGCTCGGTGAGCTTGGGGTGGCAGTCGTTGAGGTCGAGGAAGCGGAAACCGTCCAGCTCGACCAGGAGCGCGCTGTCCTCCTTGTGGCTGGTGTCCAGCAGCATGGTCGCCTGGAGGCCGGGGCGCAGCGGTACCGACTCGCCGTGGCCGAGCACGGTGATGTCGCTGAAGCCGAGGCCGCGCATCTCCCGCAGCAGGTCCCGGGAGCGGAAGGCCGCGCAGAGCACCGGCAGCGACCGGGGGAGCATGCGCAGCAGCGCCCGGTCGAAGTGGTCGGTGTGGGTGTGCGAGACGTACAACGCGTCATAGGAGCCGGCGGCGACCCGCTCGAGCAGGTGCCCGTTGTCCGGGAACGGGAACCAGGACTCAAGAAAAGCCGGGTGGAACCACGGGTCGATGAGCAGCCGGAATTCATCGTGTCGTACGACGAAACCGGCGTGGCCGATGTAGTCGATGGAACTTTTCCGTGCGGCAGTCAATGGCATGTCGTTTCCGTCCCCCGCACGCGCCGGCCCGGCGCGAGACCCCCTCGGTCGACGCGCGACGTCGACTCGTGCGCTGCCGACTATAGCGAGGGCGGCCACGCCGCCCGGCCGGCCTGCCGCGAGGGCGACTTACCGCGAGGGCGGCTGTGCGGCCCGGCGCAGGAAGCGGGCCGGGCTGCCCACCCACACCTCGGCCTCGGGGACGTCGGTGAGTACGACCGCGCCCATGCCGAGCGTCGACCACGCGCCGATCGTGAGGTTCTCCCGGACGAGCGCGCCCTGGCCGAGGTAGGCGCCGGCCCCGACCCGCACCCCGCCGGCCAGCGTGACCGATCCGCAGATCGTCGCGAAATCGGCGACGACGTCGTCGTGGGTGAGCACCGTGTTCGGCATCACCGAAACATGATTACCGACGGTGACGGATGTGGTCAGGGCCGCCCCCTGGAGGAGCACGCTGCCATGACCGAGCGTGCATGAGGGCGGCAGGTGCACGCTGGGGTGGACGACCGTGCCGAAGCGCTCCGGGCCGACGCCGTCAGCGGCCAGGCGGGCGGCGAGCCGGGCCCGGACCGCGCCGGAGCCGGGGCAGAGGATCACCGCCGCGTCCGGCGTACCGGCGACCACCTCCGTGCCGCCGACGACGGGCAGGCCGTCCACCGTGCCGCCGTGGCGGGCCGGATCGTCGTCCGTGAAACCGATCAGCTGGTATCGTTCGGTGGCGAGCACGGCCTGGGCCGTCTCGCGGGCGAACCCGCCGGCACCGACCAGCAACAGGGGTTGCGGCGTCTGAGCCCTCATCGGACCGTTATAGCCGCATGCGCGCACTGTGCGACAACAGCCCTCCATCGGGCCGTCCATCAGGCCCTCCACTCGGTCCCACCCGGCACGCCACACGGTCTTCCGTCGGCGACAGGGCGGATCCGTCGGCTCATGATGCGTCCGGTACTCTGAAAGACCGCGTCGCGGCGCTGCTGGTTTCTTGTGCTAAGGCGGCGCCGATGTCCATTGAAGATCCGTAATAGGAGGATGAGTACCGCCATGTCCGAGGTCCGCATCGCCGCGGAGCCCCGCACCGAGTTCGGCAAGGGCGGGGCTCGTCGTACCCGCAAGGCCGGCAAGGTCCCGGCCGTCCTGTACGGCCACGGCCAGCCGCCCCGCCACATCTCGCTGCGCGCTCACGATCTTCTGCACGCGTTCAAGACCGATGCCGGTACGAACGTGCTGCTCCGGCTGGAGCTCTCCGACGGGACGCAGCTCGCCCTTCCCAAGGACGTCCAGCGTCATCCGATCAAGGGCAGTTTCGAGCACGTCGACCTGGTCATCATCCGTCAGGGCGAGCGGGTCACGGTCGAGGTGCCGGTGACCCTCGTCGGGATCGCCGAGAGCGACACCCTCGTCGACCAGCAGCTGACAGCCGTCTCGTTGCAGGCGGCCGCGACCGACATCCCCGGGTCGATCGAGCTCGACGTCACCGGTCTCAAGCCGGGTGCGAACATCAGCGCCGGCCAGCTCGTCATCCCGGCGGGCACGGTGCTGGAGACCGACGCCGGGCAGGTGGTGGTCCAGGGGCTGGCGAAGCCGACCGCCGCCCAGGTGGACGCCGACCTCGCCGGTGCCGAAGCGGCCGGTGGGGCCGAGGGCGAGCAGGCGCAGGCCGGCGCTTCGGCCTGACCGACGTTTTCTCCCGCCTGGATGACCTTCTTCCGCCTGGATGACGCCGCCGCCCGGATGACGCCGCGATGACTCCGTCAGCGACCGGGCCCCGGACGCAGGCCCAGGCCCAGGCCCAGGCCGGGAGCATGGCCGCCGGCCCGTGGCTGGTCGTCGGGCTGGGCAATCCCGGCCCGACGTATGCCGGCAACCGGCACAACATCGGATTCATGGTTCTCGACCTGCTGGCCGAGCGGGTCGGGGACCGTTTCCGCGCGCACCGGGGAGGCGCGGACGTCGCCGAGGCCCACCTCGCCGGGGCCCGCATGCTGCTCGCCAGGCCCCGCTCCTTCATGAACACCTCGGGCCCGCCCGTAGCGGCCCTGCGCGCCTTCTTCAAAGTCGACATCGGGCACGTCGTGGTCGTTCACGACGAGTTGGACATCCCGTTCGAGACGATCCGGCTCAAGCTCGGCGGCGGCGACAACGGGCACAACGGTCTGCGTTCGGTCACCGCCGCGCTGGGTTCGCGTGACTATCTCCGGGTCCGGGTCGGGATCGGGCGCCCGCCCGGCCGGATGAATCCGGCCGACTTCGTCCTGCGTGACTTTTCGGCTCCGGAACGCAAGGAGCTCCCGTTTCTGGTGGACCGGGCGGCCGATGCCGTGGAGTCGCTGCTCGGCAGTGGCCTGGAGGCCACCCAGAACGCCTTCCACACCTCGCCCGCCAAGCCGCACTCCTGATCCGTGCCTGCCCGCCGCGACGCGCCGGTGCCGGTAGCGACGCCGGTGCCGGTAGCGACGCCGTTCGGGAGGCCGCCGTTCGGGAGGCCGCCGTCGGAGCCGCCGGAGCCGTCGGGACTCGGAGTCATCGGAACGAGGCCCCGCAATGGCCGGCCGTCCCCGCCAATGACCGGACGCCCTGTCAATCTTTGAGAAGTGGCCTCGATGTGGCCTTTTGTGCGTGGGGTGCCACTCGCCGTAATAGTTTTCCGCGGTTTGCCGCAACCGGTTGTCACCGGGTTTGATCCGGTCGTCTAATCTGACTGGGCGCCACCTCCATCGGTACGGCTGGATGTGGCACGCGGGTGGCACGGGAGGCGGGGGCGTCGCCGTGTCCCCCGAGTTTGATTTCCGTACTCCGTCGCCTTTGGGAGAAGGCGCGGTCGGCCCGTCACCTGCGGTTGTCGGCCGGACGACGGTTCGGATTTGTGGGGGGATGATTGTGAACCTGTACCGGTGGGTTACCGGTGGGCGGCGGTTTCCACATGCCAGCGAGGCTTGTGGATACACGTCAAAATGTTTGTCTGTTGATTCTCCGGTGGGCGGGATAGTGGTTTCCGCTGGACGGAGGCCGGCGTGAGAGGCCTCGGCGCCCGCCGGCGTCAGCGCCGTCCGTGGCCTCGGGCCGCCCGTATCTGCGCGCTGCTCACCGGTGTGGCAGTGGCTGTGGCGGTGCTGGGGCTGCCCCGGCTGGCGCCGGGCGCCCTGCCGGTGGCCCCGGCCGCGAGCACGGCGGGGACGGGAACGGCGACGGACGCAGACAGCCTGGCGGCGTCCTCCTCGGGGACGTCCGCCCCCGTGACCGACACCATCGGGCCGGCCGCCGCCACCGCGACCGACCAGTCGACCTCGTCGACCCAGGCGCTGTCGCTCTCGACGTGCCTCCCGCTGCTGGTAGGCAAGATCGTCTGTGAGAACCAGCAGCAGGGCAGCCCGCAGTCGGAGTGGGACCTGGACAGTCCCGACGCGGGCGACCCGAGCCTGCAGGGCTTCGCGACGGACATCAGCGTGAACGTCGGGCAGACGGTCTCCTTCAAGATCAAAAGTACCGCGTCCGCGTACCGGCTCGACATCTACCGGCTCGGCTACTACGGCGGTGACGGCGCCCGGAAGGTCGCGACGGTGAACCCGTCCGCGCCGTACCCGCAGGCCCAGCCGGCCTGCCTCAACGACGTGGCCACCGGTCTGATCGACTGTGGGAACTGGGCGGCGTCGGCGTCGTGGGCGGTGCCCTCGAGCGCGGTGTCCGGCCTGTACATCGTGAAGCTGGTCCGCACCGACGGCCAGGGTGCCAGCCACATACCGTTCGTGGTGCGTGACGACTCCAGCCACTCCGACCTGACGCTGCAGACGTCGGACTCGACCTGGACGGCGTACAACGCCTACGGCGGGAACAGCCTGTACAAGGGCAGCCCGGCGGGACGCGCGTACAAGGTCAGCTACAACCGGCCGTACCAGTCGCGGGTGAGCGAGGTGGACGGCCACAACTGGATCTTCGCCGCGGAGTATCCGATGATCCGCTTCCTGGAGGCGAACGGGTACGACCTGACGTACACGACGGACGTGGACTCGGCCCGGCGCGGCGATCTGATCAAGAACCACAAGGTGTTCATCTCGTCGGGGCACGACGAGTACTGGTCGGGTGAGCAGCGGGCCAACGTGCAGGCCGCCCGCGACGCCGGGGTCGATCTGGCGTTCTTCAGCGCGAACAGCATCTACTGGAAGACGCGCTGGGAGCCGAGCATCGACGGTTCGTCGACGAACTGGCGGACGATCGTCTGCTACAAGGAGACGAAGAACTCCAGCCCGCAGGATCCGCAGTATCCGGCGCAGTGGACGGGCACCTGGCGGGATCCGCGCTACAGCCCGCCGAGCAACGGCGGCCGCCCCGAGAACGAGCTGCAGGGCACGCTGTACATGGTGGACCCGCCGACGGACTTCGCGATGAAGATTCCGGCGGCGTTCTCGAAACTGCGTTTCTGGCGGAACACCGCGGTGGCCAGCGCGGCGCCCGGCACGACCGTCACGCTCGCGGACGCCACCCTCGGGTACGAGTTCGACACCGACCCGGACAACGGTTTCCGGCCGGCGGGGGTGTTCGACCTGACCGCGCAGACCGAGAACGTCCAGCACAAGCTGCTGGACTACGGCAGCCAGGTCGGCCCGGGCCAGGTCACCCACAACATGACCCTCTACCGGGCGGCGAGCGGAGCGCTGGTCTTCGGCGCCGGCACCGTCCAGTGGGCCTACGGTCTGGACGCGGTGCACGACGGCCCGCCGAGCACCGCGAGCCCGGCGATGCAGCAGGCCACGGTGAACCTGTTCGCCGACATGGGCGCACAGCCGAAGAGCCTGATCAGCGGCCTGGTCTCGGCCGCGGCGAGCCTGGATGCCCTGCCGCCGAGCGTCACGGTGACCTCGACAGCACACGGAGTGGTCGGGCAGTCGTACGCGGTGACGGGCACGGCGACGGACGTCGGCGGTGTGGTCGCCGGGGTGGAGGTGTCGACGGACGGCGGCTCGAGCTGGCATCCCGCCCAGATCCCCGCGGTCGCGGCCAACGTGAACTGGTCGTACACGTACACACCGAACGCGCCGGGCACCTTCTCGCTGAAGGTCCGGGCCAGCGACGACAGCGCCCGGCTGAGCAGTCCGGTCACGGCCTCGCTGATCGTCGACCCCCGCACCTGCCCGTGCACGATCTTCGGTAACGCGGTGCCGGCGAACCCGGCGGACCCGGACGGCGGCGCGATCGAGGTCGGTGTCCGGGTCCGTTCGACGATCAACGGGACGATCACCGGGGTCCGGTTCTACAAGGGCGCGGGCAACACCGGCACCCACACCGGCACGCTGTGGTCGAACACCGGCACGGCGCTGGCCACCGGCACCTTCAGCAACGAGACCGCGACCGGGTGGCAGACGCTGACCTTCGCCCAACCGGTGGCGGTGCAGGCGAACACCACCTATGTGGCGAGCTACTACGCGCCCAGCGGCCACTACGCCGGTGACGGAACGTACTTCACCGGGAAGGCGGCCTACACCGCTCCGCTGCTCGCCCTGCCCGACGGCATGGACGGCGCCAACGGTGTCTTCCGCGCCGGCTCCTCCGGTTTCCCGACGAACACGTTCAACGGCACGAACTACTGGGTGGACGTGGTGTTCGCCGGCGACACCGCCACCGACACGGCGCCACCCCAGGTGGTGTCGGTGTCACCGCTGGCGGGCAGTTCCTCCCTCCCGCTGAACACTTCGCTGAAGGTCCTCTTCGGCAAGCCGTTCAACCCGTCGTCGGTGGCCTTCACGCTCAAGACGAGCGGCGGTACGTCGGTGGCGGGGACGGTGTCGGTGAACTCGGCGGCGCTCAGCGCGACGTTCACCCCGAACGCGGCCCTGGCGGCCGGTACGGCGTTCACGGCGACGATCACCGCCGCCGACTACCAGGGGCACGCCATCAGCCCCGCGTACGCGTGGACGTTCGCCACCGGCGCCACCCAGCCGCCACCGGGCACCTGCCCGTGCACCGTCTGGAGCGACCTGCAACAGCCCGGCACGGTCACCGTGAACGACCCGTCCGCGCTCGAGCTCGGGGTGAAGGTCCGGGCGAGCCAGAACGGCTGGATCACCGGGATCCGCTTCTTCAAGGGGCCGAAGAACACCGGCGTCCACACCGGCACGCTGTGGTCCGCCACCGGTACCCAGCTGGCCACGGCCACCTTCGCCGACGAGAGCACGACGGGCTGGCAGCAGGTCACGATCGACCCGCCGGTGCAGGCCACCGCGGGCACCACCTACGTGGCCAGCTACCACACGTCGGTCGGCTACTACTCGGCCACATCCGGCTACTTCGCCTCCGGCGGGACGTCCTACGGGCCGCTGACCGCGCTCGGTAACGGCGTGGACGGGCCGAACGGCGTGTTCGCACCGGGGAACGGCGGGGTGTTCCCGGCGCAGAGCTACAACTCGAGCAACTACTGGGTGGACGTGGTGTTCTCCACCACCCAGCCGGCACCGACACCGCCTCGGGTGGTGTCGGTCAGCCCGGCCAACGCCGGCACGGGTGTCGCGCTCGGGGTGCGACCGGTGATCACTTTTGACCGGTCGCTCGACCCGGCCAGCATCACGTTCACGCTGAAGGCCGGCGCGACGAACGTCAGCGGCTCGGCCGCGTACGACGACGCGGCGCGCCGGGTCACCTTCACGCCGTCCGCTCCGCTGCAGTTCAGCACCACTTACACCGCTTCGGCGAACGCAAGCGGTGTGAACGGGGTGGCACTCGCGTCGCCGTACACGTGGACGTTCACGACCGGGACGCCGGCCACCTGCCCCTGCACGCTGTGGCCCGCGTCAACCGTGCCGGCGAACCCGACCAGCAGCGACGCCAATCCCTACGAACTCGGTGTCAGGTTCAGCAGCGACGTCACCTCCTGGGTCACGGGAATCACCTTCTACAAAGGCACGAACAACACGGGTAGCCATACCGGGTCGTTGTGGTCGGCGTCCGGGCAGCTGCTGACGAACGGCACCTTCACCAACGAGACCGCCACCGGCTGGCAGACGCTGACCTTCGGCACACCGGTACAGATCAGCGCGAACACCACATATGTCGCGAGCTACTACGCCCCGAACGGCGGCTATGCGTCAGCTACTGGCTACTTCGCAGCAAATGACTGGAACGCGACGCCGTTGCACGCCCCCGCCTCCGGTGCGGGCGGGACGAACGGGGTCTTCCGCGGTGGCTCGGCGGGCTTCCCGACGACCACCTACAACGACAGCAACTACTGGGTCAGCCCGGTCATCGTCACCCAGGAGCCGGTGTCGACCTGCCCGTGCACGCTGTTCGGCACCCAGGTGCCCGCGAACCCGTCGAGCCCGGACACCGGCGCCATCGAGCTCGGGGTCCGTTTCACCTCGGACGTCAACGGCAGTGTGACCGGCGTGCGGTTCTACAAGGGCGCGGCCAACACGGGCACCCACACCGGGTCGTTGTGGTCGGCGTCCGGGCAGCTGCTGGCGACCGGCACCTTCACCAACGAGACCGCGACCGGCTGGCAGACACTGGCCTTCGCCACGCCGGTGGCGATCACCGCCGGGACGGAGTACGTGGCCAGCTACCACACGACCGTCGGCGGGTACGCGAACAACGGCGGTTTCTTCAGCAGCCAGTACCGGGCCGCTCCGCTGACCGGCCTCGCCGGCGGTAACGGTGTCTACCTGCACGGCGCGGGCGGATTCCCGACGAACAGTTACAACAGCACCAACTACTGGGTGGACGTGGTCGTTCAGACAACCTGATGATCGACACTGTGGGTCACTGAATACCTGGGATCGTCCATCGGTCGGCGCCGGGGCTCAAGCTCCGGCGCCGACCTGCGTGATGCCCGTGTCCAGGGCCGCCGGGCCGGGCCGGCACGGGGGCTGTCCGTCGTGTCGGACCCTGTTGGCATAATTGGCGCGATCCATCGCGACTGATGATCGCGAATGGTGGTCGCATACTGGGGGGTAGCGAATCATGCCGGAAGCAACGGGCCCGGAAACAACGAGTCCTGACGCGACAGGCGTCGCCGTTGTGGGGGCCGGCTACTGGGGCCCGAACCTTGTCCGTAATATTCAGAATTCGCCGCGGCTGCGGCTGAAGTGGGTCTGCGATCTCGACATCGAGCGGGCCCGCCGGGTCGTCGGCCCGTACAGCACCGTGCGGACCACCACCGTGCTCGACGACCTGCTGGCAGATCCCGAGGTCGTCGCGGTGGCCGTGGCGACCCCGGCGGCGACCCACGCGGACGTCGCCATGCGGGCGCTCGACGCCGGCAAGCACGTCCTGGTGGAGAAACCGCTGGCCTCCTCGTCCGCGGAGGCGGTCAAGCTGGTGGACGCCGCGCAGGAGCGCGGGCTGGTCCTCATGTGTGACCACACCTACTGTTACACGCCGGCCGTGATGAAGATCCGCGAGCTGGCGCACGCCGGTGAGCTCGGCGACATCCACTACGTCGACTCGGTACGCATCAACCTGGGCCTTGTCCAGCGCGACGTGGACGTGCTGTGGGACCTCGCCCCGCACGACCTGTCGATCCTCGACTTCATCCTGCCCCCGGGCGTGGTCCCGGAGGCGGTGTCGGCCCAGGGCGCCGACCCGATCGGCGCGGGCCGGGCCTGCGTCGCCTACCTGACGCTGTCACTCACCGGTGGCGCGATCGCCCACGTCCACGTCAACTGGCTGTCCCCGACCAAGATCCGGACAACGATCGTCGGGGGCTCCCGGCGGACCCTGGTATGGGATGATCTCAACCCCACCCAGCGGCTGGCCATCCACGACCGGGGTGTGGACCTCACCTCCGCCGACGGCCTGGGCGACCAGGCCCGGCGCGAGATGATGATCTCCTACCGCAGCGGTGACATGGTCGCCCCGGCCCTCGTCGAACGCGAGGCGCTGGCCTCGGTGATGGCCGAATGGGCGGACGCGATCAGCGAAGGCCGCCCGGCCCGCACCGACGGCCGGGCCGGGCTGCGCGTACTGGACATCCTGGAAGCCGCGTCCCGGAGCCTCGACTACCACGGTGCCACCGTCCCGCTGCGGGTCGATCGCTGACGCGGCCGCGGGGCCGCCAGCCCGACCATGGCCGCGTCGCGGCGGCAGCCCAGACGCGTCGCGGCGGCGGCCCGTGGCCGCGGGCCACGGCGGCGGTCGGGCGGCGCTCGGGCGGCGGTCAGGCGCCCGTCCCGGCCACGGCGTCCGCCGTGACGCCTGTGCTCA
>NZ_CEVIVC010000033.1:0-4820 GCF_982290645.1 Protofrankia sp. CiP1_Cm_nod4 | reverse complement strand
TCTCGACGGCTGTGACCATTCCGACGATGGAGGGAAGTACTCGAAGTGGACAGCACCCAGGCGGCGGCGGTGCCGCTGACAGGGTCCCGATGCCTGGTGACCGGTGGGGCCGGCACGATCGGTTCGGCGATCTGCGACCGGCTGGTCGCCGCCGGAGCGGCGGAGATCATTGTCGTTGACAACCTGGTCCGCGGCAGGAGGGCCAACCTGGCGGGTGCCCTCGGCTCCGGCCGGGTCCGCCTGGTGGAGGGCGACATCCGGGACCGGGCCCTGCTGGCCGAGCTCACCACCGGCGTCGACGTCGTGTTCCATCTGGCCGCGATCCGTATCACCCAGTGCGTGGAGGAGCCACGGCTGGCCCTGGAGGTCCTCGTCGACGGCACCTACAACGTGGTCGAAGCCGCGCTGACCGCCGGCGTCCGCAAGGTCGTGGCGTCGTCGTCGGCGTCCGTGTACGGGGCGGCCGTCGACTTCCCGACCCGCGAGGATCACCATCCGTACGGCAACGACACCCTCTACGGTGCCGCGAAACTGTTCAACGAGGGCCTGCTGCGCAGCTTCCGCGCCACGCACGGGCTTGACTATGTCGCGTTGCGCTACTTCAACGTCTACGGGCCGCGGATGGACATCCACGGCGTGTACACCGAGGTCCTGGTCCGCTGGATGGAGCGGATCGCCGCGGGCCGGCCACCGCTGATCCTCGGCGACGGCGGCCAGACCATGGACTTCGTCTTCACCGACGACATCGCGCGGGCGAACCTGCTCGCCGCCGAGGCCGACGTCACCGACGAGGTCTTCAACATCGCGTCGGGAGTGGAGACGTCCCTGCGCGACCTGGCCGAGTCCCTCCAGACGGTCATGGGCCGTAGCGATCTCGGGCTGGAGTTCGGCCCCGCCCGGGCGGCGAGCCCGGTGCCCCGCCGGCTCGCGGACACCTCGGCGGCAGCGGCCCGGCTGGGCTTCAAGGCCGAGGTCGGCCTCGCCGAGGGGCTGGGCCGGCTCGTCGAGTGGTGGCAGGCCGAGCAACGCGCCGGCCAGGACGAGCCCGCCGGCTCCGGAGCGTCCGCATGACGATCCCGGTCATGAGGCCCTGGCTCGGCCAGGAGGAGGTCGACGCGGTCGCGCAGGCGCTGGCCAGCGGCTGGATCGCGCAGGGGCCGCGGGTGGCCGCCTTCGAGCGGGCGTTCGCCGGGCATGTCGGCACCGGCCACGCGGTCGCGACCAGCTCCTGCACCACCGCCCTGCACCTGGCCATGATCGGGGCGGGGGCGGGCCCCGGGGACGAGGTGGTCGTCCCGTCGTTCTCGTTCATCGCCACGGCGAACTGCGTGCGCTACGTCGGCGCGGACGTCGTGTTCGCCGACGTCGAGGCCACCACCGGCAACCTCACCGCCAAGACCGTGGAGGCGGCGCTCACCCCGCGCACGAAGGCGGTCATCCTCGTCCACCAGGGCGGGATGCCGGCGGACGCCGAGGCGGTGCGGGCGTTGTGCGACCCGCTCGGCGTCGCCGTGGTCGAGGACGCCGCCTGCGCGGCCGGCTCCACCTACCACGGCCGCCCGGTGGGCGCCGGCGCGCGGATCGCGGCGTGGTCGTTCCACCCCCGCAAGCTGCTCACCACCGGTGAGGGCGGCATGCTCACCCTGGACGACGAGGCGCTGGCGACCAGGCTGCGCCGGCTGCGCGAGCACGCCATGAGCGTGAGCGCCGCGGACCGGCACGCCAGCGACCGGGTCGTCCTCGAGCGCTACCTGGAGGTCGGCTTCAACTACCGGATGACCGATCTGCAGGCCGCGGTCGGGCTGGTGCAGCTCGGCCGGCTGGGGGAGATGGTGGCCCGTCGGCGGGCGCTCGCCGCCCGTTACCGTGAGCTGCTGGCCGACATCCCCGGTCTGGTCGCGGTGCAGGATCCGCCCTACGGCGAGTCCAACTTCCAGGCCTTCTGGGTCCTGCTGCCGCCGGAGCACCCGCGCTCCCGCGACGACGTCCTGGCCCTGCTGGCCGCCAGGGGGGTGTCCGCGCGTCGCGGGATCATGGCGGCGCACCTGGAGCCGCCGTACGTCGACGTCGCGCACGGCGACCTGTCCGTCACCGAGTGGCTGACCGACCGTTCCCTCATCCTCCCGCTGCACCACCACCTGACCGGCGAGGAGCAGGAGACCGTCGTGGCCGCCCTGCGTGACGCCCTGGCCGGGTGAGCGCGGTGCCCGCCCCCGGCCGTCCGGCCGCGTGGGCCCGCCGGAGCCGTCCGCCCCGGCGGGCGGTGCCCGCCCGTGACCGCGCGGCCGGCGTGGATGCCCGGCCGGTACGGAACAGGATCCACCAGCCATGATCGCTCTTCCTGGCCGGCGACCGGCCGAGGACGCCGCCGGCCCGGTGGCCGGGCCGGTCCGCCCGCTGCCGGCCGCCGGCACCCGTCCGCTGGTTTCGATCTTCGTGTCGTCCTACAACTACGCGCGCTTCCTGCCGCAGTGCCTGACGTCCGTGCTCACCCAGGACTACGACAACATCGACGTCTACGTCATCGACGACGCGTCGGCGGACAACAGCGCCGAGGTGGCCGGGGTGTTCGCCGCGGCCGACCCGCGTTTCAGGATCATCCGGCGGTCGGTGAACCGCGGCCACATGGAGACCTTCAACGAGGGGCTCGCCGCGGCGCGCGGCGAGTACTTCATCAAGCTGGACGCGGACGACCTGCTCACCCCCGGCTCGCTCGCGCGTTCGGTGGCGTTCGCCGAGCACAACCCGGCGGTGGGTTTCGTCTACGGCGAACCGGTCGCCTTCGCCGCATCCCCGCTGCCGCCCGCCCGGACGGCGCCGGCGTCCTGGTCGCTCTGGCCCGGGCACGCCTGGCTCGCGCACGTCTGCCGGCTCGGCCACAACGCCATAGCGCAGCCGGAGGCGCTGATCCGCACCGCGACGCTGCGGGCGGCCGGGTACTACAACCCGGACCTCCCGCACACGTTCGACATGGAGATGTGGATGCGCCTCGCGGTGCTCGCCGACGTCGGCACGATCGACGGCGCCGACCAGGGCTACTACCGCATCCACTCCGCCAGCATGCAGCACACGATCAACTCCGGGGTGCTGCGTGACCTCGAGGGGCGGCGGGACGCGTTCGTCAGCGTCCTCACCGGCCCCGGGAAGGACGTGCCGAACGCCGAGGAGCTGCTCACCACCGCCCGCCGGACGCTGGCGGTGAAGGCGCTGCGCCACGCCTGTGATCTCCTGGGCGCCTCCCAGCGGCGGGGGCCCATCGGGCATGACGCCCTGGGCGCGCGGGCGGACGAGCGGGACCAGGCCGAAGGGTTCGTCGCCTTCGCCGAGGAGGTGTACCCGGCCGCCCGGGAGCTCGCGCCGTGGGCCACGGTGGACGGCCTCCTGCGCGCGGATCCGCGGGTGGTGATGCGGCACCGGGCGCGGACGACCGCCCGGGCGGCCGTCCGGCAGGCGCGGGCACACGTCCGGCCGCCCGGCGGCTGAGACAACCCGGTCAGCGGCTTTTCAGCGGGCCTCCCAGCGCGGGGTCGCTGGCGGACGCGGCCACCGCGGGGGCGAGGGCGGCCTGGGACGGGACGAGCCGGGCCGGCCCGTCCCGGCGGGCCTTCACGCGGTGGGCACGGACATCGGCCCAGGACCGGGCGCGGATGAAGGGCTCCTCGAACAGCTTGAAGAACCCGAAGCACACGGCGAGAACGGCCGGGATCGTCGCGGCCAGCAGGATGACCAGCGCCGTCATCCCCGTGGCCAGCCGCCGGAGCAGCTCGAACCAGAGTATTTCCAGCACCAGCGGGTGGATCAGGTAGACGGAGAAGGCGAGCCGCCCGACAGCGGTGAACGGCCGGGAGGCCAGCAGGTCACGTACCCGGGAGGCCGGCGCGGCCGCGAGCCCGCGAAACGCCACGGCCGTGACGGCGCCGACGAGGATGCCGACCCAGAAGTAGTCGGCCACGACCCGTTCGGACCCCACCACCGCGAACCCGGCCACACAGCCCGTGATGAGCACTCCGGCGAGCGCGAGCAGCGGGACACGGCGGCCCCGGATCATCGGTGCCCGCCCCGAGTCGGCCGCGAGCATGCCCAGCGCGAAACACGCCAGCATCTGCGGGCTGAGGTGCTCGTACCGCGCGAACGCCGGAACACGCAGGGCGACGGCCTCCAGCCCACACACCGCGATGACGGTGGCGGTGGCCGTGACCACCGGGCCCACCCGCCGCCGGAGCACGAGCAGGAGCGGGAAGAGGACGTAGATCCAGGACTCGACCGCGATGGACCAGAAGGTCCCGTTGGGCCGTTCGGTGCCCACGACGTCCTGCAGCATGAACAGGTGGACGGCGAACGCCCGGATCCCGCTCCGGGCGTCGCTGACGTTGTGGCTGACCCACAGCGCGACCGGCATCGACAGCACGAGCGCGATCCAGTAGGGCGGGAGGATCCGCCAGGCCCGCCGGCGGGCGAAGGTGCGCCAGCCGCCCCGCAGCCGGTGTCCGTTGCCCGCGGGGGACAGGGTGAGGGAGTACCCCGAGACGACGATGAAGACCACGACCGCGAGCTGGCCGTGGAGCATCCACCCGACGAACCAGGGGCCGCTGTTGCGCGGGTAGTCGGGGAAGACCGCCAGCCAGCAGTGATGGAGAACGACGTACATCGCGGCCAGCCCGCGCAGGCCGTCCAGCCACGCGGTGGGGCCGCGGCTGCTCCCGCGCGAGGCGCGGTGACGGCCGGTAGCGGTGCGCGTGGGCACGGGCGTCGCGGCGACCGGCCCGTGCCCGGCACTCCCCGCGCCGACGGGGGCCGCGCCGACGGGGGCCGTGCTGGCG
>NZ_CEVIVC010000032.1:40696-51188 GCF_982290645.1 Protofrankia sp. CiP1_Cm_nod4 | reverse complement strand
GCCCCAGCCCCAGTCCTGGCCCCAACACCAGTCCTGGCCCCGGCGCCAGCCCAGCCTCGGACACTGGCCCTGGCTCCGGTGCCGGCTCCACCCCTGGCGCCCAGCCCGGCCTGCCCCCCGGCTCCCGGCCGTAGGCAGAAACCGGCGGGGCTCCGCCCCCGACGTTGCCTCTGGTGCTCAGCCCTGCCCCTCCGCTGTAGGTAGAAACCGTTGTCATCGCGACGGTAGCCACCTACGGCAGCGGAGGCCGTAGGTGGCTACCGCTATGGGAACGACGGTTTTCACCTACGGCCCGGGGTGGCCGCAGGGCTGCGGCTGGAGTGCTGGTCAGGTAACCATGCGTATCCCCCCGAACGGTGGCACGCTTCGATAGAAGCCAGCCACCGGAGAAGATCGGCGCGACTTTGTCGTTGTGTACGCTTTTGCGACCAAAAAGCGTACACAACGACAAACTCACCTGGATCATGGCCTGTACGGGTGGGTGGTCGTAGATGGGATCCGCGCTACTTGACCGGCGCTCCAGCCACAGGCAGGGCAGGCCACGGGCAGGGAGGGCTGCCGTCGCGGCAGGGACCGCGCGTGCCTCGCGTGGTCGCGTCGAGGGTGTGGCGTCGAGCGGGCCGCGCCCCGGCGGGGGCAGGTCCGTAGGCTCAGGGGTGTGGCGCGGGCCGGAGATCTGCGACAGCTCCTCGGGCTGACGGGATTCCGGCGGCTCTATGCCGCCCGCCTGAGCTCGCAGGCCGCCGACGGCGTGTTCCAGGCGAGCCTGGTCAGTTACGTGCTGTTCTCCCCGGAACGGGCGACGTCGGCCACGGCGCTCGCGGCGTCGCTGGCGATCGTGGTGCTGCCGTTCAGCGTCATCGGCCCGTTCGCCGGGATCGTGCTCGACCGGATCTCCCGGCAGCGGGTGCTGGTGGTGTGCGCGCTGGCCCGGGCGGTGCTGCTCGTCCTGCTCGTCCTGCTCATCGCGGCCGGCCACACCGGCGCCGACTTCTACGCGAGCGCGCTCGCGGTGTTCAGCGTGAACCGTTTCGTGCTCGCGGCGCTGTCCGCGGGGCTGCCCGTCGTCGTCCCGACCGGGCGGCTGGTGACGGCGAACGCCCTGTCGGTGACGTCCGGGACGGTCATGACGCTGGTCGGCGCCGGGATCGGCAGCGGTGTACGGGGGCTGGCCGGCGGTGACGACGCGGGCGTCGCCCTGGTCGCCGCGCTCGCGGCCGTGGCCTACCTGGCCGCCGCGGGTACCGCCGGCCGCGCCGGCCGGTACGAGTTCGGGCCACTGCGCCCCACACCCGGGCAGGGGGTCCTGCGTGAGGCCCGGCAGGTGGTCGTGGAGCTGGCGGCCGGCGCCGGCCATCTGTGGCGGCGGCGCCCGGCCCGGTACGCGCTCGCCACGCTGACCGGCTCGCGGGCGGCGTACGGCCTGACGACGGTGATGGCTGTCCTGCTCTACCGCAACTACTTCACCGGCGCGGACGGTGGCCTCGGCGGTCTCGCGCTGCTGGTGACGGCCAGCGGGGTGGGCACGGTGGTGGCCGCGTTCGCCACCCCGCGGGTGACCCGGCTGGTCAGCAAGCAGGTCTGGATCAGCCTGGTGCTGCTCGTCGCCGGGATCGCCGAGATCGCCCTGTGCCTGCCGTTCTCGTCACCGCTGCTGATCGCGGCCTCGGTGCCGATCGGGTTCGCCGCCCAGGCGAGCAAGATCTGCGTGGACACGATCGTCCAGGAACAGACCGAGGACGCCTACCGGGGCCGCGCCTTCTCCCTCTACGACCTGTTGTTCAACGTGGCCTATGTGGCCGCCGCGGCGCTGGCGGCGATCACCCTGCCGCCCACCGGGCGGTCGCCCGTCATGGTGCTGGTCGCCGGCGGCGGCTTCATCGTGTGCGCGCTGCTGTACCTGCGGGCCCGCGGCCCGCGGACGCCGGCTCCCGGGCCGGCGGTGGCCACCGCCCGCCGCCTGCCCGCGGCCACCGCGACGGCGGATCCCAGCGCGGCGGGCCAGCCCCACCGGTGCGCCGACGCCCCCGCCTGACCGAGCCCGGGGCCCCGGGCCCCGAATTCAGGGGCCCGACACCAACGTCCGAGCCTGACCGTGCTTGACACAACGCCTGACCGGCCCCAGACACAACACCTGACCGGGGCCGGACACAGCGGTGCCCGGCCACCCCCTCCGGGTAGCCGGGCACCGTTCACCGGTGGCCTCCGCGGTCGTCGTCCGCCTCGGACGGCCGTGCCGTTGTTCGCCCCGTGCAGGCTGTTCGCTCCGGGTGGGTTATTCGCCCCGGATGAACTCCTCCACCTTGTCCCGGGCGATGTTGTCCCGGTACTGCTCCGGCGGCGACTTCATGAAGTAGGAGGACGCCGCGAGCAGCGGCCCGCCGACACCCCGGTCAAGAGCGATCTTGGCGCAGCGGACCGCGTCGATGACGACGCCGGCGCTGTTCGGGGAGTCCCAGACCTCGAGCTTGTACTCCAGGTTCAGCGGCACGTCGCCGAACGCGCGGCCCTCCAGCCGGACATAGGCCCACTTGCGGTCGTCCAGCCAGGCGACGTAGTCGGACGGGCCGATGTGGACGTTGTCCTTGCCGATCTCGTGGGAGAGCTGGGAGGTCACCGCCTGCGTCTTGGAGATCTTCTTGGACTCCAGCCGGTCCCGCTCGAGCATGTTCTTGAAGTCCATGTTGCCGCCGACGTTGAGCTGCATCGTGCGGTCCAGGACGACGCCCCTGTCCTCGAACAGCTTGGCGAGCACCCGGTGGGTGATGGTGGCGCCGACCTGCGACTTGATGTCGTCGCCGACGATCGGGACGCCCGCGGCACGGAACTTCTCCGCCCATTCGGGACGGCCGGCGATGAACACCGGCAGGCAGTTGACGAAGCCGACGCCGGCGTCGATCGCGGCCTGGGCGTAGAACTTCGCCGCCTCCTCGGAGCCGACGGGCAGATAGCAGACGAGGACGTCGGCCCGGGCCTCGCGCAGGGCGGCGACGACGTCCACCGGGGTGTCGTCGGACTCGGCGATCGTCTCCCGGTAGTAGCGGCCGAGGCCGTCGAGGGTGTGCCCGCGGGCGACCGTGACCCCCAGCGGAGGCACCTCGGCGATCTTGACCGTGTTGTTCTCGCTGGCGCCGATGGCCTCCGACAGGTCCTGCCCGACCTTCTTCGCGTCCACGTCGAACGCGGCGACGAACTCCAGGTCCCCGACGTGGTATTCCCCGAGCTGGGTATGCATCAGGCCCGGGACCTGTGCGGACGGATCAGCGTCGCGGTAGTACTCGACCCCCTGGACGAGGGATGCGGCGCAGTTGCCTACGCCGACGATGGCGACACGTACCGAACCCATGACGGTCTGCTCCTTCTGCGATTGTGGAAGGCGGATGGGTGGGATCCGGGGCGAGGCGGCACGCCGGCGCGGGCACTAACGCGCGGGCGGGGCCTCGTTGCCGTCTCCCCCCGGATCCGGCGGCGTCGGCGGCGCCGGATCCGGGGACAACTCTGTGGATGTTTCGATGGGCGGCCCGCTGGACGGCCCGGCGGCCGCCGGGCGCGCCCGTCCGCCGGCCGGTGCCTGTGCGCGCTCCGTCTCGATCAGCTCGGTCAGCCAGCGGACCTCGCGCTCGACGGACTCAAGGCCGTGGCGCTGCAGCTCGAGGGTGTAGGAGTCGAAACGCTCGCGGGTCCTGGCCAGGGCGGAACGGACCTTCTCACGCCGTTCCTCCAGCCGGCCGCGGCGGCCCTCGAGGATGCGCAGCCGCACGTCCGCGTCGGTCTTGCCGAAGAACGCGAACCGGATGCCGAACATCTCGTCCTCCCAGGAGGACGGGCCGCCCTCACCGAGCAGGGCGGCGAGGCGCTCCTTGCCCTCGGCGGTGAGGGTGTAGACGACGCGGCTGCGGCCGCCGAGACGGTTCGCGGCGCTGGAGTCGTCGGCCGTGACGTAGTGCTCGGCCTGTAGCTTGCGCAGGCAGGGGTACAGCGAGCCGTAGCTGAAGCGATGGAAGGTCCCCAGCACGGTGTTGAGGCGTTTGCGCAGCTCGTAGCCGTGCATCGGGCTTTCGGAGAGCAGCGCGAGGACGGCCAGCTCCAGCATCCTCGCTCCTTTCCTCGGAAGTCATCGGAAGTCAGCCGTGACACTGATGTGACCGGTGTGTCCGGGACGGCTCCGCGTCGCGATCCATCGGCTTGATTTTTTTGGCTGTGCTGGCCCGGTGATGGGACGTGCTGGTCCGGCGGTGAGCCGTGCCGCCGCGGGCCGTATCACCGCGAAGCCGTATCCGCGTGAGCCGTGCGGGGCCGTACCTGCCCGGTGCCGCACCCGGCCGGGATATCTCCAGCTGCGACGTCTCCGGTCGGGATGTCTCCGGTCGGGACGTCTCCGGTCGGGACGTTTCTGCATGACATATCGTTTCGATACATCGAGCATGCCACTTCGGGATAACGAAGGCAACCAGGGGTGTCCGGCGCGGAAAGCCGGGATGGCCGGATCGTTGCCATCGGCCCGGAGCTCACCCTTGTCGGTATTTGCCTGGACAACCATCACGTACCGTGTTCAGTACTCGGAGCTCTTCCAGTGTCGCAGGGGCTTGTGTCCGGAGCGTCTGCCAGTGCGACGCATCCGGCGTACCGTCTTATGGCATGCGTCCACGGTCGGTTGTCGACTACGCGCTCGCCCGGCGGGCGACACTCGCTGACCTGCATGCCGGCAGAGTGTCGGCCACGGATGTGTGTGACGCGCACCCATACCTGCTGCGGGCGGCCAAGCACCACGGGGAGGCGACCGGCAGGCGCTGCCCGGTCTGCCGTGGACGCGAGCCGTTGATCAACGTCACATATACCTACGGTGACGAGCTCGGCGTGAGTTCCGGCCGGGTGCGGGCGACCAGGGACCTGCCGGCCCTCGCGCGGCAGTTCAGCGAGCTACGGGTCTACGTCGTGGAGGTCTGCACGTCCTGCTCCTGGAACCACCTGATCATGTCGTTCGTGATCGGGACCGGCCGGCCCCGGGTCAGGCGGACGGCCCGCCGCAGGACGGCCGAGGAGTAGCCGGGAAGAGGAGCGGCCGGGAACAAGAACGAGGAGCGGCGGGACGGCCGGGGCCCGGGCCCGCCGTCACCGGGTTTCCCACGTGTTGGCGGGAACCCGGTGCATGTGTGCCTGTGGGAGGCGGCGTACCGTCTGACAGCAGCCACCGACGACGCGGGGTTCACTCCCGCAGCCACGGACGGGACTGTCAGTGAGGCCAACATCTACGATCGGGACGTGTACCCGCGCGATGACGACGGCCGTACGCATGTGCGCCGTACCCCGGCCGACCGTGCTCCGGCCGAAGGGGATCATCCGGATGTCGGCTCTGTGAACGGCCACCTGGACAGCCGCCCGCACGGGGCGGCCCGGCCCGACGGTGACGGCTCCGACCGGGCGGGTGCCACCCCCGGCGGTGCCGCGTACGGCGACGCGGGCCGGACGGCGGTGCGCGACGAGCGAGGCGGCCAGCCCGCGGACAGGCGGCCTGCCGACAACAGGCCCGTCACCAACAGGCCTGTCACCAACATGTACGACACGACCGACCGGGCCACCATGGAGCGCATCGGCGTCCGGGAACGCACCGCCGACTCCACCACCTACGTCCGCCGTCCCCGCCCGGACGACGTCCCTGCCGCGGCCCCGGTCAACGGCGTCCGCGGACGTGCGCGTGCCGGCGCGGGCCCGGCGGATCCCCCGGGCGTGCCGCCGGGACGCGCCGATGATCGCCATGGCCTCGAGGGCGGGGCGCAGCAGCCACCGGTCCGGCCGGGCCAGGGAAGACGGGGGCCGATGTTCTGGCGGAACCGCCCGTTGTGGCTGCGGCGGCTGGTCATGTTCGGGCTGCTGTCCGGCGTGCTGATGTTCGCCGCGCTGGTCGCCGTCCTCTACTCCCTGACGAAGATACCGCTGCCGGCGGCCGTCAACGCCGCCGAGCAGACGTCCATCATCACCTACGCGGACCGCAGCACCGAGATCGCCAAGATCGGGACGGTCAACCGGACGGACGTCCCGCTCTCCGAGGTGTCGGTCGACGTCCAGCACGCCGTGCTCGCGGCGGAGAACAAGAACTTCTACAGCGAGCCCGGCATCTCCCCGCGGGGAATCGCCCGGGCGCTGTGGGTGAACGTCCGCGGCGGTGAGATCTCCCAGGGCGGGTCGACCATCACCCAGCAGTACGCCAAGAACGCCTATCTGACACAGGAACGCACCTTCTCCCGTAAGATGAAGGAGATCGTCCTCGCGGTCAAGCTCGCCCGGAAGTACTCCAAGGACGAGATCCTCGAGTCCTACCTCAACACGATCTACTTCGGCCGGGGGGCGTACGGCATCGAGGCCGCGTCCAAGACGTACTTCGGCAAGCCGGCCAAGCAGCTCAGCGCGGAGGAGGGCGCGGTCATCGCCGGGCTGATCCGCTCCCCGAACGCGCTGGACCCGCGGGTGACCCCGGCCGCCGCCGAGCGCCGGTGGCACGAGGTGCTGGACACGATGGTCGAGAAGGGCTGGCTGGACGCGTCCCGCGCGACCCCGGAGAAGAAGCCGCCGGTGACCCAGGAGCGGGACAGGTCCAACGGCATGGCCGTCTCCTCCCCGCAGGCCGCCTACATCCGGGACCAGGCCAAGGACGAGCTGATCGCGGCCGGGATCACCGAGCAGCAGATCAACCTGGAGGGCCTGCGTATCCAGACCAGCATCGACCAGGGCCGGCAGACCGCCGCCTACCTGGCCGTGACGAACGTGCTGGCCAAGCCCTACACCGCCGTTCCCGACCTGAAGACCGGCCTGGTCGCGGTCGAGCCGGGCACCGGCCGGGTGCTGGCCTGGTACGGGGGCACGATCTACGGCAAGGGCGACAACGGCCAGACCTCCTACGTCGACAACGTCTCCGGGGCGCAGGTGCCGCCGGGGTCGACCTTCAAGCCGATCACACTGGCGGCCGCGCTGCAGAAGGGGGTCAGCCTCAAGTCGGTCTACGCGGCCCCGGACGTGCTGGAGATTCCCGGCAAGGCCGCCGACGGCAGCGGGACGTACGTGGTCCGCAACGACGAGGAGCACGGCAACTTCGGGTACCTGAACCTGATCGACGCGACCGCCGAGTCGGTCAACACCGTCTACGTCCCGCTGGGCATCGAGGCCGGCATCGGCAACGTCATCTCCACCGCGCGCGCCCTGGGGGTGAACAAGGACGTCCCACTGACCGACGATGGCGGGGTGACCCTCGGCCGTGATGGCATCACCGCCAAGGACATGGTCGCGGTCTACGGAACCTTCGCCAACGCCGGCAAGGCCGTCGCCCCGCACCTGGTCGACCGGGTGATCGACGGCAAGGGCAAGGTCATCTATGAGGGGCCGACCAACGCGAAGACCGCCATCCCCGCGACCGTGGCGGCCGACGTGACGTACGCGCTGCAGTCGGTCCTGAAGAGCGGCACGGGCAAGGCGGCGCAGCTCGCCGACGGCCGGCCGGCAGCCGGCAAGACCGGCACCACCGACAACTTCCGGACCGCGTGGTTCTGCGGTTACGTCCCGCAGGTCGCGGCCTGCGTGAACATGTTCCGCGGTGACGGCGGGGTGAGCAAGGCGACCGCGCTGACCGGGATCCCCGGGGCTACCGGCGGTGTCTACGGCGGTGGCTACCCGGCGAAGATCTGGAAGGCCTTCATGGACGGCGCTCTCAAGGGCGTCGCACCCCAGAGCTTCCCGACGCCGAAGTACGGTGGCACCGTCACCAACGCGTCGCCGTCGCCGACCCCGCAGCCGACCTTCTCACCGACGCCCACCGCCTCACCCGAGGTGACGCCGCCCGCGGACGTACCCGACCGCGACCGCCATGGGCGCCCGACGACGCTGTTCCCACCGTCGGCGGAGCCGACCGCGTCCACCGGCGGGCAGGGCGAGCAGTCACCGACCCCGAAGCCGGGGAATCCGAGGATCAACGACGGCAGGTTACCGCCTGACCAGGACCCGACCGCCTGAGCCCGCGGCGCGGGAGCCGTCGGTCGCGGCTCCCATGGCGCGGGAGCTGTCGGTCGCGGCTTCCACGGGGTGGGAGCTGTCGGTCGCGGCTTCCACGGGGTGGGAGCCGTCGGTCGCGGCTCCCACGGGCTCCCCGGACCGGGACCGGCCGGATCCCCCCACCGTCGAACGGGAGGGCGTGTTGCACGGGTGACAATGGCACATGGCCAGGGCGTCTCTGATGGATGTTGGCCGATGCGGGTGGTGATCCAGGCTGCCTCCCGCGGGGCGCAGGACAACGGGGTCCCCGTGCGGCGCGCAGCGCCGGACAGGGGGCGTTCCACAGCCGGGCCATGGGCGGCGACAACGCGACGGGTGGCCGGCTGGGTGCCGCCCGCCCGATCGGACATCCGTCAGACCCGTCCTGGCTCCTCCGGGATCTCCCGGATCGATGCCGGCGTCCACCGCGTCGAGGTGGCAGGACACCGGCACCGGCGGCGACCGGCCCGCCCGCCCGGCCACCGGATGCCGCGGTGGGCTGCCGGGCGGTCCCGGTGGGCCCGCGGATGACCGTGCGGCCGCTGGCGGCCGGGACGGGTGGCGAGCGCTCGCCGCGGGCGGCACCCGTCACCCCGGTCTGCCCGTCCCGGGAGGACCCGGTGGTCGCCGGTGCCAGCATGCTCGTCGGCGGCCCGCCGGGCGATCACGCCCGCATCGGCGCCAGCCGGAGCTGGTGGACGCCGCTGCGGATGCTCATGGCGTTCACCATCCTCGCCTGCGTCCTCGCGTACGCGCAGAAGCTGCCCTGCCGGGACACCCGCAACTGGTCGGACGAGTACCAGTACACGCGGATGTGCTACTCCGACGTGGTCGCCCTCTACGGCCAGGAAGGCCTGGCCACGGGCAAGCGCCCCTTCCTCGACTACCCGACCGAGTACCCGCCGCTGATCGGCGCGGTCATGCAGTTCGCGTCGTCGGTCGCCGGCGTCGCCTCGCCGTCGCAGCCGGTGTACCGGAACGAGGACGGCAGGCAGGTGCTGGCCGGCTACACCATCGACCAGCGCACCGCCGTCTTCTACGACGTCACGGCCCTGCTGTTCCTGGTCATGACCTGCGTGGCGGTCTTCTGTACGGCGCTGGCGGCGGGCCGGGCCCGGGTATGGGACGCGGCCCTGTTCGCCCTCGCCCCCGCCCTGGTGCTGCATCTGCTGACCAACTGGGACATCGTCGCGGTCACGTTCGCCGCCGCCGGACTGCTGGCCTGGTCACGCCGCGCGCCCGTGCTCGCCGGCATCCTGTTCGGGCTCGGGGCGGCGACCAAGTTCTACCCGCTGCTGTTCCTGCTGCCGCTGGCTGTGCTGGCCCTGCGCGCGGGCCGGGGCCGGGCCTTCGTGCGGGCCATGGCGGCGACGGTCGTGACCGCCGCGGCCGTGTGGGTGCCGCTGTGGCTGATCGCCGGCTACTTCACCGAGGACCAGCGCACCGGCGACAGCATCTGGACGACGTTCCGGGCCGGTGGCGACTGGCTCGCGCTGCTCGACGGCCATGCTCCCGGCGGGGCCACGAACGCGATGCTGCGCTTCGTCGACCTGAACTCGCAGCGGGGCCCGGACTGGGACTCCCTGGCGTTCGCAGCGACCTGGCTGGCCGGCTCCTTCTCGCCCCGGGCGTTCGGGCCGCTGCATCTGATCGCCATGCTGCTGGCCGGCCTGCTGCTGGTGGCGGCGGGTTTCGCGGCCGCCGCGCGCTGGCCGGCGCGGCGGCTACCGATTGCGCTGGCCGGGCTGGTGAGCTGGCTGCTGGTCGTGGTCGCGGTCCCGAAGGTGCTCGGCAGCGTCCGGGACGACGGGATCCCCACCGGCACCCTCAACGTCGTCTCGATGATCGCTCTCGGGACGCTGCTGGTCGGCATCGCGGCGCTCGGCTGGTTCGCGCCGCGGCGGCCGCGGCTGCCGGCGCTGCTGTTCCTCACCGTCGTCGCCTTCCTGGTGACCAACAAGGTCTTCTCCCCGCAGTACACGCTGTGGCTGGTACCGCTGGCGGCGCTGGCCAGGCCGCGCTGGCCGGCGTTCCTCGCCTGGCAGGCCAGCGAGGCGTACGTGCTGCTCACCCGGTTCCTGCACTTCGTCTACAACGACACCAACGCAGCGCACGGGATCGGCCGCGGCTGGTTCGTGGGCGCTGTCGCCATCCGCGATCTCATGCTGTGCGTGCTGGCCGGGCTGGTCATCCGCGAGATCCTGCGACCGGAGCTGGACGTGGTCCGCGCGACCGGGGCGGACGACCCGGCCGGCGGCGTTCTCGATGGCGTCCCGGACCGTCGTGGCCGGCGCCGTACGGCCGTCCCGGCGCAGGCCGTCGCCGGAGCCACCGCGGATGCCGGCCGGGACGCGCGCCGGGACGGCTACCGGATGTCTCCCCACCGTTCGATGGCCGGCGGTGGGCGGCGAGGCGGACCGTCCACCGCGGGTACCAGCCCGTGACACCGGCACCGGATGGCCCGCTGGCGGAT
>NZ_CEVIVC010000032.1:38171-39968 GCF_982290645.1 Protofrankia sp. CiP1_Cm_nod4 | reverse complement strand
TGGGGCCGGCTGCCGCTGGCCGTCCAGGCCACTCTGCCGGTGTGGGCCGCCAGCCGGATCGCGGTGATCGTGCTCTCGCTGGCCGCGTCCCGGGCGCTCTCCGGCCATCCGCTCGCGCAGCTGCCGGGGCTGAACACGTTGTGGGACCGCTGGGACGTCGGCCTGTTCACCAAGGTCGCGCGGTTCGGCTACGTCTCGCCGGAGTACACCGACCGCACCGAGGTGGACTTCCCTGGATTCCCGCTCGCGATACGCCTGGCACACCTGGTCGTCCCGGACTGGACCTTCGCCGGGATGGTGGTCTCGTTCGTGGCCGGGGCCGCGGCCGTGGCGGCCATCTGGCAGATGCAGATGGACGACCGGACACGAGCGGACGGCGCGACAGCGCGCCGGACACCACTGCGGCCCGGGCACCGGACAGATGTCAGGGGCCGGACGGATATCAGAGACCGGACAGCCGCGACAGGCCGGACAGCCGTGACAGGCCGGACAGCCGCGACAGGACGAAACAGCGCACCGAGCGTGCAGGACGCGCCGGGTGGGTGGTCGGCACCGGACGGGCGGGGCGGGCCTGACCGGCGGGGCGCGGATTTCGCGGTCGTCGCCGTCGTGCTGTTCCCGTACGCGGTGTTCCTGTGCGCCGCGTACTCCGAGGCGGTCTTTCTCGGTTTCGCCACCACGTCCTGGCTCGCGGCGCGCCGGCAGCGCTGGTGGCTGGCGGGTCTGCTCGGCGCGGGCGCCGCGTCCACCCGGGTCACCGGTATCCCCTTCTGCCTGGCGCTGGCCGTCCAGTACGTGGTCAGCCGGCGGCGCGCGGGACTGCCGGTGTTCGCGCCGGCGGGGCTCGCGCTCGCCCTGCCGCCACTGCCCGTCCTCGCCTTCGTCACCTACCTGCGGACGCGCACCGGCCACTGGGACGCCTACACGCAGGCCATGCGGGACGGCTGGCACCGGTGGGTCGACTGGCCGTGGGAGGGTTGGCGGGCGAGCTGGCGCTCGGCCTTCGACACGTCCCAGTCGTCGGCCTTCACCTGGTTCTGGCGCGGCGAGGTGGCCGCGGTCGTCGTCGGGGTCGTGGTGACCGTGGCGCTCCTGCGCTCGGCCCGTTTCGGCGAGGCCACCTTCGTCGGCGGCGCCACGCTGCTGATGAGCTGCTCGAACTACTACGCCTCGGGCATCCGGACGATGCTGGTGGCATTCCCGGTCTACCTGCTGCTCGGACGCGTCGTGACGCGCCGGCCATGGGTGCGCCCGGTGTACATCTGGCTGTCGGCCCCGGTGATGGCGGCCTTCGCCGTCGCCTTCACCCAGGGCCAGTGGGTCGACTGACACCGGCCCGCGCGTCTTCACCGTCCCGCGGCAACGCGGCAAGTCGGCAAGTCGGCAACGCTGTTGCGTTGTGATTCTGATGCTGCCGGGACAGCATCAGAATCACAACAATCATGGAACCCGGACCCATCCGACGCCGGTGGCGCGGGCGGGACGTGGAGCCGTGGGGAGCGTCTGCGAGGAGTGTCCATGAAGAGCGTCACTGTCACAGGCCGCGGGTCCGCGCCGTTCGTCGTGTCCGTCGGCCTGGCCGCCGCCGTGGTCGTGACGGTGGTCGCCGCGATCTGGCCGGCACCCGGCCGGCACGTGCACGGCCTGCTGGTGGTGATCTCGTTGACGCTTGTCGCGGGAGTGGCCGGCGCCGGTCTGCGGGTGGTCGCCGCCGAACGCCGGCGTGCGGCCCGCGAGAGCCGCGAGGTGACGGACGGCGGCAGTGGATGACGCCAGGGAACGACGCCAGGGAACGAC
>NZ_CEVIVC010000032.1:22898-38131 GCF_982290645.1 Protofrankia sp. CiP1_Cm_nod4 | reverse complement strand
GACCGGGCGGGATCGGGCCGGACGGTATCGAGTAGTGTTTGCGACGTTGCCGCTGGTCGGTCCACGCGGGTCCGCTCCGCGTCCGGCCGTGTGCGGCATTGTCCCTCCTGCCACGGAACCCTCCGTGGCCGCCCGAGTCCACAGGAGGTGGGTTCACCCTTGCCACGGCATTACGAACTGATGGTGATCCTCGAGCCGGATCTTGAGGATCGCACGGTGGCGCCGTCCCTCGACCAGTACCTGACCGTCGTCCGCTCCGGCGGCGGCGTGGTGGAGAAGGTCGACGTCTGGGGCCGCCGCCGGCTCGCCTACGAGATCCGCAAGAGTTTCGAGGGCATTTACGCCATTATCGACCTGCACGCCGAGCCGGACGTCGTCGCCGAACTCGACCGTCAACTCGTCCTCAACGAATCGGTGATCCGTACCAAGGTGATCCGGCTGCCCGAGAAGAAGCCGCGGCGGCGGGCCGCGGCCTGAAGGGAGCGGCCCCATGGCCGGTGAGACAGTCATCACGGTGGTCGGGAACCTGACGAACGATCCCGAGCTCCGTTTCACGCCCAACGGCGCGGCCGTCGCCAGCTTCACCGTCGCCTCGACCCCGCGCACCCTCGACCGGGCCACCAACGAGTGGAAGGACGGGGACGCGCTGTTCCTGCGCTGCTCCATCTGGCGGCAGGCCGCCGAGCATGTCGCGGAGTCGTTGCAGAAGGGCGCCCGGGTCATCGTCCAGGGCCGGCTCAAGCAGCGGTCGTTCGAGACCCGCGAGGGCGAGAAGCGGACCGTGGTCGAGCTGGACGTCGACGAGATCGGCCCGTCGCTGCGGTACGCCACCGCCAAGGTCGTCAAGGCCGGTCGTGGCGGTGGCCCTGCCGGCGGCGGATACGGTGGGCAGCCTGGCGGATACGGTGGGCCGCCGGCGTCCGGAGGGCCGCCCGCGGGCGGTGGCTACGGCGGGCCGTCCGGTGGCGGCTCGGGGTACGGCGGCGGGCCTGCCGACGACCCGTGGTCGGCGTCGCCCGGCGGCTACTCCGAGGAGCCCCCGTTCTGATCCGGCCGATCCCCAGCAGCGCCTGACCGGGGCCGAGCCCACCGGCGTCGGGCCGAGGCCCTGACGCCGGGACGAAGCCATGACATAGGAGTGCACGATGGCCAAGGCGGCCGTGCGCAAGCCGAAGAAGAAGGTTTGCGTGTTCTGCAAGGACAAGACCGACTACATCGACTACAAGGACACCTCGCTGCTGCGGAAGTTCATCTCCGACCGTGGCAAGATCCGCGCTCGGCGGGTGACCGGCAACTGCAGCCAGCACCAGCGTGACATCGCGATCGCGGTGAAGAACAGCCGGGAGATGGCCCTGCTGCCCTACACCTCGACGGCCCGCTGAGGAGGATGACGATGAAGCTCATCCTCACCCATGAGGTGCCCGGCCTCGGCAGCCCGGGTGACACGGTCCAGGTCGCTGCGGGGTACGGGCGCAACTACCTCATTCCCCGCCGGTACGCGATCGTGGCCACCCGGGGCGCCGAGAAGCAGATCGAGCAGATCCGTCGGGCCCGGTCGGCCCGGGAGATACGCGATCTCGGGCAGGCGAAGGAGATCGCCGGCCAGCTCGCTACCCTGCCGATCCGGCTGGTCAGCCGGGCGGGCAAGGAGGGCCGGCTGTTCGGTTCGGTGACAGCGGCGGACGTGGTGGCGGCCGTGGCCGCCGCCGGCGGCCCGGACCTGGACCGTCGACGGGTCGAGCTGCCCTCGCCGATCAAGGCGCTCGGGTCCCACACCGTGTCGGTGCATCTGCACCAGGAGGTCGTGGCGACCGTCAAGCTGGACGTCGTCTCCGCCTGATGACCGCCCGCCCGCGGCCGGCGCCCTGACGGGGCGGGCACGGGCAAAGGCCACGCGATGATCTCTGTCGCGTGGCCTTTGCCTTGGGCGCGCACGCTCCTGCTGGGCCGGCCGATGCCGGCGTCGCGGTCACCCGTTGTGCTTCCTGGGCGGCTGACCGTCAGGCGGCTGGACGTCAGGCGGCTGGACGTGCGGAGGCCGGTTCGGGGGTCCGCGTACGATTCGTCGTCGAATTTCTTCCATCCACAGGGGATGGACGGTGATGACGCCCTTCCTGCGCTGATAGCAGCACAGTCGACGCCGGCGCCGACTGGTTGTCCACAGCCCCGACGGGCTTGTCCCAGCGATTTCCCCAGCCTTTCCGGGGTTGTACACAAAGTTATCCACAGAGCCTGTGGATAACTTTTTGGCTGCCGGCCGGGCCCGCTCATACAGTCGACGCCCGGTGGAGTGCTCGACGAGACACCTCTCGAGGATTGACGGGGCCACCACCGTAGGCGAACATATGTTCGACTACGGTGTGGTGTGGAACTGTACCGCGCGGGACGGCACTGCGCGGGACCGTACTGCGCGGGACTGTGACGCGCGGGAGAGGGGCAGGCATGACGGGGGCCACGATCATGACGGGGTCACGGCCATGACGCTGACCGATGTCGACCGCGCCCGGGCCGCTTCCGGCGGGCCGGTCGAGCTCGACCGCACGCCGCCGCATGATCTGGCCGCCGAGCAGAGCGCGCTGGGCGGCATGATGCTGTCGAAGGACGCGATCGCCGACGTCGTCGAGGTGCTCTCCGCGAGCGACTTCTACCGCCCCGCGCACAGCACGGTCTACGGCGTCATCGGCGATCTCTACGGCCGTGGCGAGCCGGCTGACGTGATCAGCGTCGCCGCCGAGCTCGCCCGACGGGACCTGCTCGAGCGCGTCGGCGGGCCGGGCTACCTGCACACCCTCATCTCCAGCGTCCCGACCGCGGCGAACGCCGGCTACTACGCCCGCATCGTCGCGGAGAAGGCTGTTCTGCGCCGTCTCGCCGAGGCGGGCACCCGCATCGTCCAGCTCGCCTACGGCCCCGCCCAGGACGTGGACGAGGTGGTCGACCGCGCGCAGGCCGCCGTCTACGAGGTCACCGAACGCCGCTCGAGTGAGGACTACGCGCCCCTCGGCGACCTGCTCAACCCCGCGCTGGAGGAGATCGAGGCGATCGCGGGGCACGACGGCGCGCTGACCGGCGTCCCCACCGGCTTCAACGATCTCGACGAGCTGACCAACGGTCTCCACGGCGGCCAACTGTGGATCATTGCGGCCAGGCCCGCCGTCGGCAAGAGCACACTCGGGCTGGACCTCGCCCGGTCCGCGTCGATCCGTAACGGCATGACGTCCGTGATCTTCTCGCTGGAGATGAGCCGGATGGAGATCACCATGCGGCTGCTGTCGGCGGAGGCGCGGGTGTCCCTGCAGAACATCCGCACCGGCCGGCTCACCGATGACGACTGGGCCCGCCTGGCCCGCCGGATGGGCGAGGTCGCCGACGCGCCCCTGTTCATCGACGACAGCCCGCACCTGACCATGATGGAGATCCGGGCGAAGGCCCGCCGCCTGAAGCAGCGCAACGGCCTGCGGATGATCGTCCTCGACTACCTCCAGCTGATGTCCTCGCCGAAGCGCACCGAGAGCCGCCAGCAGGAGGTCAGCGAGATATCGCGCTCGCTCAAGCTGCTCGCCAAGGAGCTCGACATCCCGGTGGTGGCGATCTCCCAGCTCAACCGTGCCTCGGAGCAGCGCGCGGACAAACGCCCGCAGATCTCCGACCTGCGCGAGTCCGGCTCCCTGGAGCAGGACGCGGACGCCGTGATCCTGCTGTACCGGGAGGACGCCGTGGAGAAGGAGTCGGCCCGCGCCGGCGAGGCCGACCTGATCGTCGCCAAGCACCGCAACGGCCCGACCGGCACCGTCACCGTCACTTTCCAGGGCCACTACTCCCGCTTCATGGACATGGCCGGCTGACCCGAACAGCCAGCTGACCCGAACAGCGCGACGCTCCACACCACCGATCAGTTCAAGATCTCCAGTCGCCGCTCCACCCTCCCGTATCGACCCGCCCCTACCGGCCTCGCAGGTGATCGACATCAAAACATGCAGGTGATCGGCATCGAAGGACGCAGGTGATCGGCACTGAAGCGTGCAGGTGATCGGCATTCAAGGCTGCGGGAAATCGGTACCCTGAGATCATGGATGCTGCCGGCTACGTCCCGCGGATGGTGGACTCCCTGCTCTCGGAGCTGGTGACGCAGCTACCGGCGTTGCTGATGGTGGGCCCCCGCGCGACCGGCAAGACAACCACCGCGCGTCGGCTGGCCCGCTCCACCGTCCGTCTCGACCGTCCAGTCGAGGCCGCTGCCTTCCGTGCCGATCCGGACACGGCGCTGCGTGCGCTGCCCGAGCCGGTCCTGCTCGATGAATGGCAGGAGGTCCCCGATGTCCTCGGCGCGGTGAAGAGAGCGGTCGACGACGACCCCCGGCCGGGCCGCTTCCTGCTGACCGGCAGCGTCATGGCCGACCTGGAGACCCGGACCTGGCCGGGTACCGGGCGTGTGATCCGGCTGCCCCTCTACGGGCTCACAGTAAGGGAGGCCGATCGGCGCTCGCCCGGGACACTGTTCATCGATCGTCTGGCCACCGCCGAACTCGACGCGCTCACCGTGCCCGCGGACCCGCCAGATCTTCTTGGCTACATCGAGCTCGCCCTACGCGGCGGTTTCCCGGACACCGTCCTTCGCCTGAGCGGTCTGGCCAGGCGCGCCTGGCTGACCGGCTACCTCGACCAGTTGGTCACCCGCGATGCCCAGCACGTCGAGTCCCGCCGCGACCCCGACCGGCTCCGCCGCTATGTCGAGGCCCTCGCGCTCACCACCGCCGCCGTCACGACCGACGAGACCATCGTGCGCGCCGCAAACCTGGACCGGCGGACCGTCGTCGCCTACGAGCGGCTCATGACCAATCTCTTCGTTCTCGACCAGATACCGGCATGGTCCACCCAGCGGCTACAGCGCCTGGTCAAGAGGCCCAAGCGCTACCTCGTGGACTCGTCACTGCTCGGTGCCGCGCTGCGGGCCACGCCACGCGCGGTCCTGCGCGACGGCCACCTGCTCGGGCGCGTCATCGACACGTTCGTCGTCGCGCAGATCCGTCCCGAACTGGCCCTCAGCCCACTGGAGCCCAGGCTCTATCACCTGCGCCAGGAGGACGGCCGTCGCGAGATCGACCTGCTGATCGAGCTCGGCGGCGACCAGGTCATCGCACTGGAGATCAAAGCCACCGCGGCGCCGAGCACGTCCGACGCCCGCCACCTCGTCTGGCTACGCGACCAGCTCGAAGAGCGCTTCGTCGCCGGAGCCGTCCTGCATACCGGCCCCCGCGCGTTCCGCATCGACGACCGCGTCTTCGCCCTGCCGATCAGCACCCTCTGGGGCTGACAGCCACCTCACGGAGAGAACCGGTGCTCGTAGCGGCGCTGTCCGCATCCGCCGGTTGGCTTCCTCCGGTTCGTTGTCCGCGGCAGCGGCGATGCCGGCGGCGGTCGCGGACAGACCAGCGCCACTTCCGTTCGGTGCCAGCCGCGGGGCAAGGTAGTAGTCCATCATCCAGCAGCCGATTCCTGGTGGATCCACCATTGGAGGGCTTCCTCGGCGCCGAGGGTGTCGCGGTGACGAGGGCCGAGGATCCGGCGGCGTCTGGCCAGAATGTCCTCGCCAAGGGCGCGGGCATCCTGATATCGGCCGAGTCTGCCCAGATAGACGACGAGGTTGTAGGCCGAGGTGAGGGTGTCGGGGTGGTCGGGCCCGAGGACACGACGGCGTCGGGTAAGTGGGCTTCGCCCAGCACGGCCTTGCCACCGGGCTCGCGGCGGTTGCCCTGCCGGGCCCGGGGCGTGTGGTCAGCGTTGTTCGGAGAGGATCTGGTCGATGTAGGCGCGGCGGTGGCGGTCGAGGATCGGGTTGATGTCGGTGGTCGCCTTGCTCTCGAGCTCAGCGAAGATCCGGAGAAGAACCCGGACGGTTTCGGGCTTCTTGTGCGACACCACGGACAGTATCGCCTCGGTGAGCGCGCGGTTCTCGTCCAGTATTTCTATGCTGCTGGACGGCGGCACCACGAGCTCGGTCCCGTTGGGGACCAGAGCGATGGTGATGTTCGGCCGGCTGTCCGCGAGATCCCGGATGCGGTCGATTTGGGCGATCATGGCCGCGGGTGCCGCCACCGGATAGGCGAGTACCGACTCCAGCAGCACGAAGTAGAAGGTCCGCCGTTCGTCGTAGAGGATGCGCTGCCGTTCCATCCGCAGGGCGACCGCCTGGGCGCCCTCGGCGAGGTAGTCGATGTCGAACAGCTCGCAGAAACGCAGGATGATCGCCTGTGCGTACTCGCTCGTCTGCAACAGGCCGGGCACGAGGGTCGGCTGGAAGAAGCGGACGACCTGGGCGGCGGACTCGTGCTCAAGGTACTGGGGCTGGAAGCGGCCGATGTAGGGGCTGGGGTCGATGACCGGGTCCGCGCCGGACACAAGGCGTTCGGCGGCCTGCCGGAACTGCGACACCACAGGCTCCGGCTCGTTGAGGGCACGCACGATTGCCTCGACGTCGTCAGGGCCGGGTGTGACCGCGCCGGTCTCTATCCGGGAGATTTTGGACTGGCTCATCCCGGTCCGGCCGGCGAGCTCCTGGCCGCTGAGCCGGTGCCGGTGCCGCAGGGCCGCGAGTTCGGCTCCCAGCTGCGCCCCGGCCGCTCGGCCTGACGCGTCGTCGTCCGGGAGGTTCCTCATGCCATACCCTTCCGAGTTGGTCCGGAGATCCGAGCGGCCCAGCTCCCTGGCTGGCCGGAATGACAGCGGCGCGGTGACGGGTGATGTTCGCGCCGCCGCGGCGGCTCGTGCGCGGGTTCGTCGTGTGCGGGGTTCCTTCAGGCCGTGTGGGTGAGCTGGCCGGGGGCCGGTCAGGCCTGGAGCGCCTGGGCGGCCTGGCGCAGGAGCGCGACCGGGATGCGGACCATGGACTCGCCGTCCGGCATGTTGTGACCGGAGTTGACCACGTATCCCTGTACCAGGACGGTATCGGGGCCCTCCTGGTAGACGGTTGGACAACTTCCCGAATAGTCGCAGGATGTAGCAATGACTATACCTGGCGTGCTGGTGCTCACGGTGGCTCCTGGTCGCGATGAAGGGCAGGGCGGAACGGCCCGGTGTCCGGCGGGTCATGGTCGGCGCGATCGTGTTTTCGCGCCGGGGCTGCGGGAACAGAGCCCGCAAGGCCCGCGGGGCCGGGCTCCCGACTCCCGGGGTCGCGGAGGCCCTACTCATCTTCCTCCGGACGCCGGCGGGTCGTCTATGCTCGTCGAGTCGTCGGCTATGCGGGTGGGCTGGCCGACTGGAGCATCGACGAATGGCTCGCCTCTTGTGGGGGCTGACCAGCATCCTAGCCGGCCTGCTGGGCTGGTTGCCCGACTGGGCTCCGGTCCGGGAGCGGGCGCGTGGGAGCGGCGAATCATCAAGATCATTTATCCATCCGCCCTTGTGGGTGGGTGGATTATGAATTGTTCGATCTTCATGAATAGTTCTTGCGTTACCACAGTTTGGTCTGCATAGTGGAGGCATCTCGCCGCAGCGAGGCGGCCCCTCCTTCTCAGGGATGTGGCGCTATGAGGCAGAGTCCGCGAACCGCGAGACCGATGCCCTGGCCTGATCAGGTGTCGGTTCGCGGGTTCATCCGAGGGCCGCCGGGCGCTGGGCCACTCCTGATTATGCGTATGGCATGAGGACGCTCCGGCGCGTCCCGGTGGGCGGATTCACCTGATCTCAGGGGTGGGCCGCTCTTCGTCGTCTCCGGGCTTTCCAGGCCCTCGGGCGGGCGGGGTGAACCATACTCGCGCGCTCTTCGGCCAGCGCCCGCGCGGACCGGGGCGGCGGTCCATGCGATCCCGGATCCCGCGGCCGCGCAAGACGATTCCTGAGAGTCCTGAGATTCCTGAGAGACACGGGAGAGATGTGGAAAGGTAGCAATGAGCATCTATTCGGAAACAACGACCATGTCGGGCAGCTCGCCCGGCGCGGTCGGCGGGAGGGTGTTGGCGCACCCGCCCGCCGAACCGGACCAGTCTGACCCGCACCCCGGTTGGCCCCGGTGGGAGAACGGACCGTCCTCGACAATAGTCCTTCTCCCGCGTCCGCTGTTCCAGACAGGTAACCGCTTGGTATCCAGCTTCCGGATCCACGTTGTCGACCAGCCCCGGCGGGAGGAGCGATGACCACCCAGGTGTCCGCCGCGGCAGTGGCGCTGGCGGACGGCAGCCAGTCGATCACACTACCGTCCACGAACGCGATGATCATGATTGGCGTGGTGCTCAGCGGGATCGCGCTCGTCAGCGGCCGGCTGCTGGTCGCGGCCGTCCTCGCGGTCGTGACGGTGGGTATCGCAGGCCTTGCCTCCATCGCCGCCACGGTGTCCGGGCCGGACGATGTCACGCGGAGCGTGACAGCCAGCATCGCCATGCTGGTCGGCCCGCGGCTGCTACGGGGCAGCGCGGCGCTGGTTCCAGCAGGTGACAAGCGTCGGCCCGGCTGGCGCCGGCTCCGCCGGCAGCGGCCGGATTCGGTGCCGGCCGGACAGCCCGCCCACCCCGCCGAGGAGAACTCCGGCCACTCGCGGGAGAACTCCGGCCACCCGCGGGAGAACTCCGGCCATCCCAGGGGGGAAAAGCAGGTCGTGAGAAAGGATGCCTGAACATAGAAGCGGCTCTCCTTTCCGTCCGGGGCCGGGCAGGGCCTGGCCCCGGACGGAAAGCGTGGGCGGGGGACGGCGGGCTACCCGCCCGCGCCTTCCGTCCGCGTCTTTTCTGTTTTCCGGGGATCGGGCGACCGGGCGACCGGGATTCGGGCGACCGGAGCGCTCGGGCCGGACCCGCGCATGCCAGACTTGGGCCATGACCGCTGCCGAGGACGGCGCCCAGGGCTCGCCGGTGCTGGAAGTCGCCCGTTTCGACGTCGTGCCCGGCCAGGAGGAGGCGTTCGCCGACGCCTACCGCCGCGTCGTTACCGAGATCACCACCTGCCCCGGCTGCCGGTCGGCGCGGCTGGCCCGCGGGGTGGAGACGCCGTCCCGGTTCGTCCTGTTCGTCGAATGGGAGAACCTGGACGCGCACCTGGTGACCTTCCGCACCTCCGACCGGTTCACCCGTTGGCGGGCGGCGCTGGGTCCCTTCTTCGCGCAGCCGCCGAGCGTGGAGCACGTGACCGAGCTGTCGTGAGCACCTTCGCCAGCTATTTCTTCTTCGCGCCGGTGTTCGCGGTCGTCTTCGGCTTTCTGGGCTGGATGGTCCCGGCGCTGCTCTTCCGTGGCGCGGTCGCGCGCCGCCGGGTCGGCGTCCAGACCCTTTTCCGGACGGGATACGCGATCATCACCGTCGTCAGCCTGTTCCTGCTCGTGCTCGGGACGCGGACGAGCCAGCGGGTCCAGCACTCCGACGGGACCGTCGGGTACGTGACCGGCCCTCGCGACCACGATGTGGCCCCGCTGCTGGGCACGGCCGCGTCCTTCGTGGTCGTGTGGCTGGTCCAGCGCCAGTGGCGGCGGTGGCGGCTGCGCCATGGCGGCCCCGGTGGCCCCGGCCGCTTCGGCGGGCTGGGCGGCCGGTGGTGGCCGCGCCGCGGTGGCCCGCGCGGCTTCGAACACGACGAGCGTTAGGCTTGAAGTGGACGGGTGGGGCCCGGCAGGCGGGTTCCGGCGGCTTTCGAGCGGCTTGATGCCTGGCACCTGATGCCCGGTACGGGTGTGCCCGCGGCCCCGGCGTGACCCACGTCCGCGCCGATCGATCGCCGTGAGGACTGCCCGATGCCTGTTCTGCGTTCCCGTACCACCACCCACGGTCGCAACATGGCCGGTGCCCGCGCGCTGTGGCGCGCCACCGGCATGACCGACAGCGACTTCGGCAAGCCGATCGTGGCGATCGCGAACAGCTTCACCGAGTTCGTGCCCGGCCACGTGCACCTGCGCGACCTCGGCCGGATCGTGTCGGACGCGGTCGCCGAGGCCGGCGGCGTGGGCCGGGAGTTCCACACGATCGCGGTCGACGACGGTATCGCCATGGGCCACGGCGGCATGCTCTACTCGCTGCCGTCCCGCGAGATCATCGCCGACAGCGTCGAGTACATGGTGAACGCGCACTGCGCGGACGCGCTCGTCTGCATCTCGAACTGCGACAAGATCACTCCTGGGATGCTGCTGGCCGCCCTGCGGCTGAACATCCCGGCCGTGTTCGTCTCCGGCGGGGCGATGGAGTCCGGCCGGGCGGTCGTCAGCGGCGGGGTGGTCCGCTCGGGGCTGGACCTCATCTCCGCGATCGCGGCCTCCGTCGACCCCGCGGTCGGGGACGCCGAGCTGGACGCGGTGGAACGCTCCGCCTGCCCCACCTGCGGGTCCTGCTCCGGGATGTTCACCGCGAACTCGATGAACTGCCTGACCGAGGCGCTCGGGCTCGCGCTGCCCGGCAACGGCTCCACGCTCGCCACCTCCGCGGCCCGCCGTGACCTGTTCGTCCGCGCCGGGCGCACGGTGGTGGATCTCGCGAAGCGCTGGTACGACAAGGACGACGACACGGTGCTGCCGCGCTCGATCGCGAGCGCCTCGGCCTTCCGCAACGCCTTCGCCGTGGACGTGGCCATGGGTGGCTCGACCAACACCGTGCTGCACCTGCTGGCCGCCGCGGCCGAGGCCGGGGTGGCGGTCACCCTCGACGACATCGACGAGATCTCCCGCACGGTGCCGTGCCTGTGCAAGGTGGCGCCGAGCTCGGACTACCACATGGAGGACGTCCACCGCGCCGGTGGCATCCCGGCCATCCTCGGCGAGCTCGACCGGGCCGGCCTGCTGCGCCACGACGTCCACTCGGTGCACGCCGCGAGCCTGGCGGAGTTCCTCACCCACTGGGACGTCCGCCGGCCGGGCCCGGCACCGGAGGCGGTGGAGCTCTTCCACGCCGCCCCGGGCGGCGTGCGCACGATCGAGCCGTTCTCGTCCACGGCCCGCTGGGAGTCGCTGGACACCGACGCCGCCGCCGGCTGCATCCGCGACGTCGCGCACGCCTATTCCGCCGACGGCGGCCTGGCGGTGCTGCGCGGGTCACTGGCGCCGGACGGCGCCGTGCTCAAGACCGCCGGGGTGGAAGCCGGCCGGCTGACCTTCCGCGGCCCCGCCCTGGTGCTGGAGAGCCAGGAGGAGGCGGTGGAGGCGATCCTGTCGAAGCGGGTCACTCCCGGTGACGTGCTGATCATCCGCTACGAGGGCCCGCGCGGCGGCCCCGGCATGCAGGAGATGCTGTACCCGACGGCCTTCCTCAAGGCCCGCGGGCTCGGCCCGCGGTGCGCGCTGGTCACCGACGGCCGGTTCTCCGGCGGCTCGGCGGGCCTGTCCATCGGCCACGTCTCGCCCGAGGCCGCGCACGGCGGCGCGATCGCGCTCGTCCGCGACGGTGACATCATCGAGATCGACATCCCGGCCCGCCGGCTGGACCTGCTGGTGGACGCCGACGAGCTCGCCGCGCGGCGGGCCGAGGTGGAGGCCGCCGGCGGCTACCGGCCGAAGGAGCGCCAGCGCCCGGTGTCGGCGGCGCTGCGGGCCTACGCGGCGATGGCGACCTCGGCGTCCACCGGTGGCGCCCGCGACGTCTCCCTGGCCGGCGGCTGACCGGGGCTCGCCGCCTGGTCAGCGGGTCCGGCTCGTCGGCCGGGCCCTGCCTGCCGGGCCCGGCCCGCCGAGCCCGGCAGGCGCTGGTCCTTGCCTGCCGGGCCCTGCCGGCCGGAGTTGTCAGGCGGGGACGGCGAGAGCGAGCCCGAAGTCACCGGCGGGGTCGGTCCACCAGCGGACCATGGCCAGGCCCGCCGCGGCGGCCTCGGTGGCCAGGCCGTCCCGGGTGAACTTGGCGCTGATCTCGGTGCGCATCTGCTCGTCCTCGGCGAAGGACACCGACAGGCCCAGCGCGCCGACACGGACCCGCTGGTCGCGGACGGAGCGCAGGCGCATCTCGATCCAGGAGTTCGCCGCGTCCCACCGGGCCACATGGGCGAACCCGCGCGGGTCGAAGTCGGCGTCGAGTTCGTGATTGATGACCGACAGGACGTTGCGGTTGAACGCGGCCGTGACGCCGGCGCTGTCGTCGTAGGCGGCCACCAGCCGGGCTGGATCCTTGACCAGGTCGCAGCCCAGCAGCAGCATGTCGTCACTTTTCAGGTGGGCACGCATGCTGGTGAGGAATGTGTGCCGGGCCGCGGGCGCGAGATTGCCGATCGTCCCGCCGAGAAACGCGACCAGGCGGCGGCTGGCGTCGGGCAGCAGGTGGAGATGACGTTCGAAATCGCCGACGATCGCGTGCACGCTCACCGCCGGGTATTCCTGCCGGATCGCGGCCGCGGCCTGGGAGAGCACGGAGTCGTCCACGTCGAACGGGACGAACCCGCGCAGGTAGCCGCCGCGCTGGAGGGCGTCGAGCAGCAGGCGGGTCTTGGCGGAGGTCCCGGAGCCGAGCTCGACGAGGGTGTCCGCCCGTGACATCACGGCGATCTCGCGGACGTGGCTGGCCAGAATCGCCCGTTCGGCCCGGGTGGGATAGTACTCGGGCAACCGGGTGATGGCGTCGAAGAGCATGCTCCCGTTGGCATCGTAGAACCACTTGGGTGGTAGTTCCTTCGGATTCGACGTGAGCCCGGTGCCGACGTCCCTGGTCAGTGCCGTGGTCCGGTCGGACGCGGTGAGATGCCGATCGAAGACGATTTTCGGGTCGAGATCGCCCCTGGCGGAACCGACATTGGTGAGACCGGTGCTGGACGCTGTCATGAGCTGTAACCTCCGGGAGCGTTAATGCAACCGAGAGTAGCTGAATCTCAGGTCAAATTACTGACGATGACATTGCGTGTGTCAGCTACGAGCAATTGATGATCATCGAGATCGATCCATCCGTCTCCGTCATCGCTGGGTTCGCTGGCCACCTCGACTCCGCCGCCGGACTCCATATCGCTCTCTGTGCTGGCCTCGATGCCGATTCCGGTGTTCTCGCGGCCGGACACGCGGTACGACAGGGTTTCACCCCAGGTTGTCGCCACTATTTGCGATCCGTCGGTTACCAAAAGATTGAGACGGGCCGCGCCGTCCCTCCTGCCCGCCGCGACGACGACCTCCGCGACGGCGTCCGCGAGACGCGCGCCCGCGGCCAGCCGCTGCCACACCACGGCCGCCAGCAGCGCGGAGTCACAGCGCGAGTCGGGCACCGGCGCTCCCCGCGCGCCCCGCAGCAGGCCCAGCGGCACCGTGAGATCCACCCGTCCGTTGTGGCTGAGCAGGTACCGCCCATCGGTGTACGGCGCGGTCGCGGTCTCCTCGACGGGCATGCCGACGGTGGCGTTGCGGACCGCGGCCAGCACGCAGCCCGAACTGATCACGCCGGCGAGGGACGCGAACGAGGCGTCGGTCCAGATCGGGACGGCGCGGCGGTAGCGGGCCGGCTCCGTGCGAATCTCAGGGGCGTACCATCCGGCGCCGAAGCCGTCGGCGTTGATCCGGCCGTGCAGCATCCGCCGCGGCTCCCAGGCCTGGCGCAGCAGGCCGTGCGGAGGATCATGCAGGAGCGAGGCCAGTGTCCGTGGTGTCCCCAGCCACGCCATGTGACGACACAACCGGAATCATCCTTCTTCCCTCAGTATCGGGCTCTTTGCTCGTCATCGTCGGTGACCAGCTTCGATGGTTAGCTTCGATGGCCGGGTTCGGTAGCCGGGTTCGATGACCGGATCTGGTGGCCAGGGTGCGCGGGAGGCGCGGCCGCACCTCCCGCGGCCTGCTGGCTTCCACGGTGGCGCGGTTTGTCAGGCGTCGCGCGCGAGCCGGAAGCCGGCGAAGATCTGCCGGCGGATCGGGTGGTCCCAGTTACGGAAAGTAGCCCTAGCGGTGCTGTGATGCGTCGCCCAGGAGCCACCGCGCAGCACCTTGAACCCGGCGTACTCGGTGACATCGACCGCCCCGACCGCCCCGACCGCCCCAGCGGCACCGTTCGCCCCGGCGTGCCCGGCCGCCCCGGCGGGCGGCTCTTCGCCGGCGCCGGCCGCGGGTGGGAAGAACACCTCGCTGTACTCGCGGTAGGGGAACGACCGGAAACCCGGGTAGCCCACGAAATCCCCGGCCGTCCACTCCCACACGTCACCGATCATCTGCTCGACGCCGTACGCGCTCGCGCCGGCCGGGTACGCCCCCAGCGGTGCGGGGCGGGTGGCCGCCTGGCCCAGGTTGGCCCGCCGCGGCGTCGGCTCGCTGTCCCCCCAGGGAAAACGTCGCGAACGCCCGGTGACGGGATCGTGCGCGCACGCCTTCTCCCACTCGGCCTCGGTGGGCAGCCGCCGGCCCGCCCAGCGCGCGTGCGCCTGCGCCTCGTACCAGCAGACATGCTGGACGGGCTCGTCCATCGGGACCGGCTCGTCCCGGCCGAACCGGCGGTGGATCCAGGTGCCGCCCTCGCGGCGCCAGAACTGTGGGGCGGTCAGGCCCGCCCGGCACCGCCACGCCCAGCCGGCGGCCGGCCACAGGCGTTCGTCGTGATAGCCACCGTCCTCGATGAACGCCGCGTGCGCGGCGTTGGAGACCGGCAGTGTGCCGATGAAGAACGCCGGTACGTACACCCGGTGAGCGGGGCGTTCGTTGTCGTACGCCCAGGACGTGCCGGCGGTGTCGCCGTCGGTGCCCATCGTGAACTCGCCGGCCGGTATCAGGACCTCCGCCGCGGGCACCGGCCGGCCGGGCGGCAGCGTGGCCCGGTCACCGATGACCGGGGCACCCGCGCGGAGCTGGTGGGTGGCGAGCATCGTCTCGTCGTGCTGGTGCTCGTGCTGGACCACCAGCCCGTAGACGAACCCGCCGGCCAGCAGCGCCGCGCGTGAGCCCGGCCCGGGCGCGCCGACCATGTCGGCCATCCGCGGGGACGGCCCGCCGTCGCTGGCCATCCAGGTGGCCGGTGTCAGCAGCGCGTCCGGGCCGAGCCGCGCCAGGACGTCCAGTACGGCGCCGCGCACCTCGTCGAGGTAGGACCTGGCCTGCGCCGGGCCGAGCAGCGGCAGAGCCGGCCGGTCCGCCCGGGGGTGGCGGAACGCGTCGTAGATGTCGTCGATGCCCGGCCGCAGCGGCCGGCTGCCCGCGACCGCCCGCAGCAGCCACGACTCCTCGTAGTTGCCGATGTGGGCGAGGTCCCAGACCAGTGGTGACATCAGTGGCGAGTGCTGGCGCCGCAGGTCGTCGTCGCCGAGATCGGTGTAGGCGAGGCTGCGGGCCCGGCTGTCCGCGAGCGCCCGGACGATCCCGTCGATGGTCGGCT
>NZ_CEVIVC010000032.1:21263-22673 GCF_982290645.1 Protofrankia sp. CiP1_Cm_nod4 | reverse complement strand
TCGGCCGGGTGGTCGGCTGAGCGGTCGGCCGGATGGTCGATGGGGTGGCCAGCTCGGTGACCAGCTGGATGGTCATCGAGCCGCCGCCTGTGGCCGGATGCTCGCACGCTCGTGGCCGGCGCCAGCGCTGCCCCCGAGGACGGCGCAGGTGCCGGTCCCGGCGTTGGCCCCGGCGTCGATCTCGGCCTGGAGCAGGCCCAGCGGGCCGCCGGCCGGCAGCCGGTCGAGGAGATCGTCGGCGGGGCAGCGGCCCGGCTCGGCGTAGGTCTCGAGATAGGTGTCGACGGCGGCGAGCAGGGCGCCGTCGACACCCAGGCGTCCCAGCGCGTCCCGGGCCGCGCCCGCGCACCGCCGCGCCGCCCGGTGCAGCATGTCGTCACGCAGCCCCAGCGTGGCCGCGGTCAGCCAGCGGCCGGCCACGGGCTCGCACGCGTCGGCCGCCGTGTCCGCGGCGCGGGGGTCGTCGAGCAGGGCGGTGGTCACCGCGACCGCCACCGGCCAGTTGCCGGCCGGTGCCGCGTCGAGGTAGCGCAGTTCCAGCCAGCCACGCGGACGTACCGGCGGGAACACCGTGGTCGCGTGATAGCGCAGGTCCGCGACTGTCGGTGGCCGCGCCACCGGGCCGGCGCCGGCCACCCAGTCGGCGAACGTCGATCCGTCCCGGGCGAGCCGGAAGTCACCGTCGGGCAGCCGCACCAGCATGATCCTGGCCGCCAGCAGGTAGTCCGCCCAGGCCGTCGCCGGATCCGGCCGGTGGGGGGCGGCCACCGGGGAGGTCCGGCTCGGGTCGATGTCCGCCCACAGCGACTGCCGGGTGGAACGCCACCCGGTCGCCGTCCCGCCCAGCACCGGGGAGGCGGCGAACATGGCCACCAGCACCGGCCCGAGGGCGTGCGCCAGCTCGAAGCGCCGGCCCCACTGCGCCGCGCTGCCCGCGTCCAGGTTGACCTGGACGGACGCGGTCGAGCACATCATCGCCTCGCCGGCCCGGCCGCCGTCCGTCCGCCGGAAGTACTGCTGCATGGCCACGTAGCGGGGGGCGTGCAACAGGCGGCGCGGTGGCCGCAGCGGATCGGTGCCCATCGCGGCCAGGGCGAGCCCGGCGTCGGCGAGCATGGCGCGCACCGCGGTGAGATCGGCGGCGGTCCGCGCCAGCGCGTCCGGCAGCGGCAGGGGCGGGGCGGACAGTTCGAGCTGGCCGCCAGGCTCGAAGGTGATCCGGGTCCCCCCGGGCAGGAACAGATCGTCCACCGGCTCCGGGAAGGTCCGGGGGGACGCTTTCTCTCCCTGCCGCGGTCCTTCCGGTGACAGCCCTTCCGGTGACGGGTCGCCGGTGAGCGCCGCCAGCGTGCGGCCGGGGGGCACCGGCAGTGCCGGGGAGGCGATGTCGACGACGAACCACTCGGTCTC
>NZ_CEVIVC010000032.1:20165-20785 GCF_982290645.1 Protofrankia sp. CiP1_Cm_nod4 | reverse complement strand
CGGTACAACAGGGATCGGGGCCGGGTGCTGGCATGGCTGCCGGTGTCCGTTTCATGAACCCTCCAGGTCCGGACCGGCCAGGGTCGCTGGCCGCGGGTCGAGGTACGGGCCGATGGCGGTCGGTGCGGGTCAGGTGGCTCCGTTCCGCCGCGTCGTGGACTTTCCGGCCCTTTGACCAGACCTTCACAGCAGGGTGTTGCCCGGTAGTTACCGATGCGCGAACGATGTGGCGCACATCGAAGGGCCGCTGTCGGATTGTGCCCATCACCCGACCCCCCTCACACCGGAAAGTTCGGTCATCGTCCGGAGTCTGATGGGAGGCGTGTGCGGCGTCCAGGCTGGGCGACGTCGGCTTCGGGCGTCCTTTCGGGCTGTGTGGCGCCCGGAGCGGGCGTCCTTTCGGGCTGTGTGGCGCCCGGCCTGGGCACCGTTGGGTCAGGGTGTAAGTATGTGTCATGTTGGACGACTGTTGCGATTTTTATGAAATGGTGGCCGTCGCATAGTTGGTTTGCTGTGGCGTTCGGTGACCGTGTCGCGGCACACTCGGTGATGGTCAATGTGCGACGCGCATGGGGCAGGCGCAGCCGCATGCGGTCGTACGGGGCCGGACCGAGGACGGA
>NZ_CEVIVC010000032.1:19447-20023 GCF_982290645.1 Protofrankia sp. CiP1_Cm_nod4 | reverse complement strand
CCGAGGACGGAGCACGTTCCGCGCCGGCCCGTGCGTCAACGGTGGAGGTGACGGATCCCGCGCCATGCGGGTCCCGAACCATGCCAGCTCCCGCGTCACGCGGGCCAGGCCGGCGCGACGGAGCGGCGGGAAACAGGGCGACCGGAAGGCGGTGACGACCGGGATGCCGGAAAGGCAGTGGCCAGGACGGTCGGCCATGGCGGAGTACCTGCGCCGCAGGGAGCTGTACATGGCCGAACGTAAGGACCGCCTGACACGAGCGGCCGTCACCGCGGCTGTGGCCGCCGCGCTGGCCGCGGCCGCCGTCGGCGTGCTCGGTGCCATGGCGGGCCTGTCCGTGCTGGTCGTGCTGCAGATGGTCCTCGGGGCCGTCCTGGTCGTCCTCGTCGCCGCCGCGGCGCGCTTCCTGCGTTCCCCGTCGGAGATCGAGTCTTGGCGGCACGACGCCGAGGCCGAGCGCCGCACGGCCCGCGCCCTCGACCGCCTCGTCCGGGCCGGCTACACGGTCCTGCACGACCGCGCGCTCGCGGACTCCGCCGGCAACGTCGACCATCTGGTGATCGGCCCGTCCGGGGC
>NZ_CEVIVC010000032.1:18835-19422 GCF_982290645.1 Protofrankia sp. CiP1_Cm_nod4 | reverse complement strand
CCGAGGACGGACCGAGGACGGAGCACGTTCCGCGCCGGGCCGTGCGTCAACGGTGGAGGTGACGGATCCCGCGCCATGCGGGTCCCGAACCATGCCAGCTCCCGCGTCACGCGGGCCAGGCCGGCGCGACGGAGCGGCGGGAAACAGGGCGACCGGAAGGCGGTGACGACCGGGATGCCGGAAAGGCAGTGGCCTGGACGGTCGGCCATGGCGGAGTACCTGCGCCGCAGGGAGCTGTACATGGCCGAACGTAAGGACCGCCTGACACGAGCGGCCGTCACCGCGGCTGTGGCCGCCGCGCTGGCCGCGGCCGCCGTCGGCGTGCTCGGTGCCATGGCGGGCCTGTCCGTGCTGGTCGTGCTGCAGATGGTCCTCGGGGCCGTCCTGGTCGTCCTTGTCGCCGCCGCGGCGCGCTTCCTGCGTTCCCCGTCGGAGATCGAGTCCTGGCGGCACGACGCCGAGGCCGAGCGCCGCACGGCCCGCGCCCTCGACCGCCTCGTCCGGGCCGGCTACACGGTCCTGCACGACCGCGCGCTCGCGGACTCCGCCGGCAACGTCGACCATCTGGTGATCGGCCCGTCCGGGGT
>NZ_CEVIVC010000032.1:18362-18810 GCF_982290645.1 Protofrankia sp. CiP1_Cm_nod4 | reverse complement strand
GTGGGTCGTCGAGACGGATGCCCACCGCGGGCCGCTGCGCCAGAACCGGGCCGGGCTGTGGGCCGGCAAGGTGCCGTTGCGCGCCATGCTCGGCCTGGTCGCGTGGATGAGCGAGGAGGTCACCGGCCACCTGGTGGCCGATCTTCCGGACGGCTGGCAGCTGCAGGCCCAGCCGGTGGTCGCGTTCTCCCGTGCCGAGCTGCCGCACGGGCTCGCCCTGCTCGACGGTGTGGTGCTGCTGCCGGCGGCCGGGGTCGCCGACTACATCCTCACCGCCGGTGTCGTACTGAAGCCCCTGGACGTCGCCATTCTGGTGGACGTCGCCGAGCGGGCCTTCCCGCCGTATCCGGTGGACGGGCCGGCTCCGACCTGGCCGGCGATGTCCAGGCTGCGGGGGATACTGGGCCGCTGACGGGCCCTGCGGGACACCGGGCCGGCTGATGCTCCT
>NZ_CEVIVC010000032.1:17011-17782 GCF_982290645.1 Protofrankia sp. CiP1_Cm_nod4 | reverse complement strand
GCCGGGGCGTCCACCGGTGAGGGGGTTTTGTCCCGGAGTGCCGGTTCGCCGGTAAACGGGCGATGTCCTGATAGGGTCGGCGATCAGACAGGCCCCGCCGGCCGGTCGTGAGCGGTTCCGCCGCCGTGCCGGTCCCAGCGGGACGGGCAGGTAACACTCCGCGCGGGTATATGTCGCCGGCCGGCCGGCATATGATCAGGGGGCCCTGTTCGGGCCGGGCCGGACTACCGGTGGCTGTCCTCCCGGGCCGGCGGGGATACCGCACCAGCTTGTTGCGTCCGGGACGGAATACCGCGTGCCGACTCCGGCCGCCGTGGTGTTCGCCGGCCGTTGTACGTTCCGGGCCGGTACAGGCGCCTCGAATCAGTCCGGCGGTGGCTGGCCGGGCCGGTGCCGGCGGAATGGCTTTCCGGTACCACCGGAATCCGGCCCCGGGAATAGCGGAAAACTCGATATATGCGAATCCCGCAGGCTTGTCGTAAGCTGCTCCCAGGCCAGCCGCCCGGCACTGTTCGGATCACCGGCGAAGGGTGTTGAAATGGGTAAGAGAATACTCGTCCTGGACGCCGACGGAGAACTTCTCGGTAAGTTCGCGGACACCTACACGGCACACCTGTGGAGCCATTTCAGGATTCTCGCGCCAGGTTTCGACGGCCACGTCGAGGTGTTTGACCCGCATACCCGTACATCCCTTGTGGTGGGCGCCGACGAATGCCGGAGCATCATCTGGGGCAGGGTCCAGAACACCGCGATGTCCTGCGAGGAACGGGC
>NZ_CEVIVC010000032.1:13334-16474 GCF_982290645.1 Protofrankia sp. CiP1_Cm_nod4 | reverse complement strand
GAAGGCGCTCCGGAACAATGGTGTTCCCGAGCACCGCGCAGAGCCTTGTTCCCAACTCCCCGGCCGCCGGCTGACAGTGCCCCGGCCGCCGGGTGAACCGACACCGATGGTGCCCGTTCCCCTGAATGCCTCAGGGTGCGGGGCTCCACAGGCGCGACGGAGAAACAAACGCGCTGCCGGGGGCCCTGGAGGGCCTTCCGGTGTCGGGCCGAGACGGGAGCGGCGGCGTGGGTAGCGGTGGTACACGGCCACCGCCCATCCCTTGCCCGCGCCGCCGCTCCCGTCCTTCCTTCCCGTTCTTCCCGGCGGTCCGTCTCCCGCCGCGTCGGCCGGCGTGTGCTCCCCGGCCGGCCGTTCCCGTTGTTCGGTTCCCGACGGTCGCCGCTCGCGGTTCATGCCGTCCGCCATCAGATCGTTCCACGTCGCCCGCCGCCGGCCCGCCCGCCGCCGGCCTGGTACTCCGGTCAGATGCTCTGGCCGATCTGATGGCGTACCACGAGAGAGCCGGCGAGCAGGAAGAACAACATCAGGACGAACGTGTTGGACGTGCCACCGGTCGAGCTGGACAGCACCATGTCCACCTCGGAGCGCAGGACCGGACCGCAGGTCGCGGTGATCGAACGGGTTCCGGCCCGATAGGTGGCGAACTGCACGGCCGTGGAGAACTCCCCGTTCTCGTCCGCGACCGTCCGGCCGATCGTCCGGCCGTCCTCGGAGACGATGACGACGTCGGCGGCCGGCGTACAGCCGGCGCCGGTGGCGAACAGGGTGTCCCCGCCGGAGACGACCGGTTTGTCCAGCGCCAGCTGCCCGGGTAACGGGCTGGGGAGCGCCGGTGCGGGCGAGGGCGCGGGGGCGGGCTGCTGCGTGGCCGTGGGCTCCGGCCTGACCGGCACGCAGCGGTCGGACGCGTCCCGCACGGATCCGGCCGGGCAGGGAGGCGGTGGCTGCGGGCACTGCTGCCCGGCGGGCACCAACAGGCCGCCGGGGCAGGAGACCGACGGCCGTGGGCAGACGCCGCCCTGGCCCGGTGGCGTCCCGCCAGGACAGGTCTCCCCGGGCCGCGGCGGCGGGCACGGCTGCCCGGCCGTCACCGTCACCCCGCCGGCGCAGGTCTCGCGCTGCGGTGGGCACTGCTGCCCGGCGGCGGCCGTGCTGCCGTCCCAGCAGGTTGTCGGTGGCGGCGGGCACTGCTGCCGGCTGCGGGCGGTGGAGCCGTCCGGGCAGGTCACGGGGACCGGCTGGCAGACCCCGTCCGTGCCGCGTTGCTGGCCGGCCGGGCATGGCGGGTAGCGGCAGGTGCCGTTCGCGTCCCGTTCCTGGCCGGTGGGGCATGGCGGATAGCCGCAGACGCCGTCCGCGTTGCGTTGTTGCCCGGCCGGGCACGGCGGATAGCGGCAGGTCCCGTCATCGCCGCGTTGCTGGCCCTCGGGACATGGTGGGTAGCCGCAGGTGTTGTCCTTACCGCGTTGCTGCCCTTCGGGGCATGGCGGGTAGCCGCAGACACCGTTCGAGTTGCGTTCCTGGCCTGCCGGGCAGGGCGGATAGTCGCAGATCCCCTTCGCGTCGCGTTGTTGCCCTTCGGGGCAGGGCGGATAGTCGCAGACGCCGTCCGAGTTGCGCTGCTGGCCGGTGGGACACGGCTGCGGTGCGCATTCCCGCCCGCCGGGCACCACGGAACCGTCCGGGCACAGGCAGCCGTCCGGAGTCCCCTCGGGGCAGGCGGTGGGGCTTGGCGCGGGCGCACTGCTGCTCGGAGCGGCCACGACGGCCATGGTCATGGGGATCGGTCTCGTACCCGTGGCGGGTGCGGCGGCCGCCGTGGGCCCGGCCGTGGACCCCGCGCCGAGTATGCCGAGCAGGATCACCGACGGCAGGATGGCCGTCAGGATGGTCCTGACGCCCGCCCGGCGTAAGACCGGGCAAGAAAAGCGCATGACGCCCCCCGACCGCGAACGGAGCGGCGACGTGTCGTGTACTGGACAGCATGTCCAGCCGCAGCCCCGTTCCCGGGATGACAGTAACATCGACGTCACAACAGAAAGTGGATTCCCGGGGGGCGTCGTGGCTGTTGTCGTGGAGCCGACGCGGCGAGCCGCGAGGCCACTCACCGCTTTGGTGATCATGATGCTGACGGTCCTGGTCCTGTTACCTGCCCCGGCCATGGCCGCGGCCGGCGACGGGCCGAGGGGCCCCGCCGGCGGCATCGTCGCCGCAGGCAGCGGGGGCCTTCAGCTCGACGCGGTGGTCAACGAGGTCTCCGTGACCGGGCGGCGGATCGTGCTCGATCCGGAGCGGCCCACCCGCGTTCTTGTCACGGTCCGTAACAACCGGAACGAGCTCGCCCAGATACGGTCGATCCGTGTCAGCGGATCGGCGCTGGGCCTGACCTTCTTCGTCTTCGACACCGCCGTGCGGATGGACGTACCGGCCGGCGCCTCGCTGGCCTGGAGCGTCGACGTCGACATGGCGGAGCTGCGCGGACAGGCGACCGGACTGCTGCCCATGTCCGTCACTCTCCGTGATGCAAGGCGTGACGTCCTCGCCTCGGCCGAGGGGATCGCCGACATCCGCGGCACGCTGGTCTGCACATACGGCATGTTCGGGCTGGGCCTGCTGATCGTCACGGCCCTGCTGTGGGCTGCCGCGCTGATCGCGCTCGCGCGCCGTCGTCTCCCCCGCAACCGGTGGCGGCGGGCCGTCCGGTTCGCGCCCGCCGGGTGTGGGGCCGGCTTCGTCGCGATCGTCAGCCTGTCGGCGTTGCGGGTGACAGCACCGTCGCCATCGTCCAACCTGACCTTCATCGCGGCAGCCGCGGGGCTCGGCTTCCTGCTGGGGTACCTCACACCCACCCCGGCCCCCACCCCGACGCAGGCCGGCACACCGGCCCTCGCGCCTGTGGCGGCCGCCGACCCGGCCACGGGCCCATCCGCGGTGACCACGGCCGCGGCCAGGCAGACACCGTCCCCAACCAGTGGTTCCGCGGGCGGCCCCCCGGGCAGCGGCGAGAGCCGGGCCCCGGGCCCGACAGCCCCGTCGCGGCCTGTCATCGTCCGGCCGCAGCCGCCGGGCGTGGAGGTGGATGGGCGCGGGTATGAAAGGCAATCGCCGCCCCGGCCCGCCGTCCGGCCGCAGCCGCC
>NZ_CEVIVC010000032.1:10822-12852 GCF_982290645.1 Protofrankia sp. CiP1_Cm_nod4 | reverse complement strand
GCTGACTGGCATCCGCGTCAGGACGACTCCTCGTGACGATCAACCCGTCCGTGTCCGATCCGTCCGTGGCCCCACGGGCGCTGGTGGCCGCCCTGCCGCGGTACAGGCTGGGCGGGGAACTCGGCCGTGGCGGGTTCGGTGTCGTCTACGCAGCCCGGGATCCACGGCTCGACCGGGCGGTCGCCATCAAGCACCTGCCGAACCGGATCGCCGCCGACCCGCAGATGCGGCTGCGGTTCAACGAGGAAGGACGGGCCCTGGCCCGGCTGAGCCACCTGCACATCGTCACGGTCTACGAGTACGCGGACGAAGAGGTGACCGTCGACGCCACGGGCACGCCGGAACGGGTCTGCGCGCTGGTGCTAGAACACCTCCCCGGGGGGACGCTCGCGGAGCGTTTCCGCCGCATCGGGCTGACCATGGAACAGTCCTGCGCGGCCGTACTCGCCGTTCTCTCCGCGGTGCAGGCCGCCCACGACCAGGGCCTGCTGCATCGCGACATCAAACCCGGCAACGTGATGTTCGACGGTCGCGGCACCGTCAAGGTGACCGACTTCGGGCTGGCCCGGGTCATCGGCGGGGAGACCACCCTCGCCTCCCGGGACGGCCGGTTCGTGATCGCGGGCACGCCCGGGTACATGTCCCCGGAACAGTCCCGCGGCGACTACCTGGACGTCCGCACCGACATCTATTCGGCTACGGCGATGCTGTACTACCTGCTCGCCGGACACCTGCCCTACCCGACCGACGGCGGATTCCACCAGTTCCGGGCACGCCAGGACACCGCTGAGCCGCCGTCGCCTGGCGGCGAGGTGCCGCCCGGGCTCACCTGGCTTCTCATGCGTGGGCTGGCCCGGGATCCCGAGCGCAGGCCGGCGAGCGCCGAACAGCTCGCGGAGTCCGTCGCGGCCGCCGCGTCCGAGGCGTTCGGGCCCGGCTGGCTGGAGCGGTCGGGGCTGGCCGTACGGGACATCTCCCCGGCGGTGCGGACGGCCCTGGAAGCGTCGGCCCGGCGCGGCCCGTCCGGCCGTGGTGAGGAGTCCGTGCTGGTGACCGACCTGGTGCCGGCGCCGTCCGGCATGCCCGCGGGCCGGCCGTCACCGGAGGCTGTCGATCTTGACTATGCCTCCCTCGTGCCGGTGCCGGAACTGTCGGCCACCGGCCGGCAGCCAGGTCGGGCGCACCGCCATCGCCCGCCGTCGGTGCCGGGGCCGGGGCCGCTCCGGCAGCTGGCTGGTATCGCGCTGGCCGCGGCCGTGCTGATGGTGCTGATCGCCGTGCTGTGGCCATCCCCCCAGCCGGCCGTCCCCACCGGCCCCGCCGCGGCCGAGGGCATTCAGGTGGCCGGGGCCACCCCGCCCGCGGCCGCGCGGGTCGACCTGGCCGAGCCAGTGGAGATCAGCGGCACGGCAGTGGCCCCCGGAACCGTGACGGTGCTCCTACGGCTGTCCGCGGCGGGCATCCCACTGGGCACCGCGACCGGCGGCCCGGTGACGGTGAACGCCGGCGAGCCCTGGCGGACAGACGTCACCGCCCCGCCGCTGACCCGGTGGATCGCCGGTGGAGCCGTCCACGGGCAGGTGCGGCTGGATCGGGCGGGCAGGAGCAGCGTCCAGGAGGTGACGATCGAGCCGAGGCAGGTACCGCTGGCCAGCGCCATGGGCGCCGGCGGTGTGCTGGCTGCCCTGTTCGCGCTCGCCTACCTGGAGTCGACCCGCCGGCTGCTGCGCGACGGCTCTCGCCAGAGAGCCGCGATGTTCGCCGCGGGGGCTCTCGGAGCCGTCCTCGGGTTCGGCGTGTGGCTGTCCGCTGCCACGCTGAGCCGACACGTCCCGGTTGCCGCCGCCGGCGTCTGCTGTGTCCTGCTCGGCGCGGCCGCCACCACAGCCGCGGCTGCCGCCAGCCGTTCACGAGCCAGAGCTGGAGGCTGACGCGGGGCTGCCCGGGGCTCTGCCGGGCCGGACCCCAACCCGCCAGCAGCGCGGCACCCAGCACGCGGGGCGCCGGCTGAGGCTTCCCCACGGCGGCAC
>NZ_CEVIVC010000032.1:5673-10181 GCF_982290645.1 Protofrankia sp. CiP1_Cm_nod4 | reverse complement strand
AGGCATCGTGATGCCGAGTGGGAGAGGTATCAGGCCGCTACCGCCGGCTGGCGGGCGGCGGTGGAAAGTCACGAGGCCGCTGACCGTGCCCGGCGGGAGACGGTGCCGTTGTTCCATCCGCTGGCGCCCCGGTCGGCGGCGAGCCGGGTCGACGTTTTCGGTGGCACTCGTGACGGCTGGGCGGGCCTGCTGGCGACCGTTGGCTCCTCGGCGCTTGCTTCCGGTGGCGGCATTCTCCTGCTCGATTTCAGTGAGCGCGGAGTCGGCGGTGGTCTGGCCCAGCTCGCGGTCGACGCGGGATGCCCGGTCACGGTAGACGATCTTCCCGCTGATATCGGCGGGCTGGGACTGTTGCACGGTGTGGATCCCGAGGACGCCGCCGAGCTTCTCGCGGATGCCGTCGACGTGGGACGTGGCGGGGGTGCTGATCCGACGCTCCGGGTGCTCGACGCCGAGATACTCGCGGCTGTCGCCACCCGGCTGGAACCACCTCTGACCTTCAGCCGGCTTGCCGCCGGCCTGCGCGTGCTGGAGGGGAACGAGCGGAACGACGGTCCGGGCCTCCTGTCGTCCGCGGAGCGGAACGCCGTCGCCGACCGGGCGGGCGGGTGGCGAGAAAATGAAAGAACCCAGCGGGAAATCCACTACCTGCGGGCCTCCCTGGAGCGGTTGGCCGGCCGGGAGGAAACGGCACCGGCTACCACACCGCGGCCGTGGTGGCCGGTGCCAGGGCTGCGCATCATAGCGACATCGAGCCATGACACGTCGGCCACCCGTAAGGAATTCGCCGACAGGGTGCTGTTCCACATTGTCCTGCACCAGCTCCGCCGCCGCCGTGGTGACGCTTCCCATGACATTCTGGTGGTTGCCGGCGGGGACCGGATGGGACTGCCCGCGCTGGAGGGCATGGCCCGGTACGCGGCCAACGCCGGCATACGTCTGGTGAATCTTTTCGAGCATCTGGGAGAGGGCACCGAACGTCTGATCGGCGCGGGCGACAGCGCCACCCTCGTCATGCGGCTGGGGAACGCCAGGGAGGCCGAGAGGGCGGCCGAGTTCGTCGGCCGTGGGCACAAGTTCGTCTTCTCCCAGGTCACCCGGCAGGTCGGCAGCAGCCTCACCACGGGGGCGTCCAGCAGCACGGGGGGGAGCGTCTCGGTCTCCGAGACCGAGAGCCGCGGCGGTTCGCGCGGGAGGGCTGGAAAATCAAGCAGCTGGAGCCGGTCGGTCACGGTATCCCAGTCGGCATTCTGGGAGAGCACCGAAAGCCTGTCGGTCACTGATTCCCATCAGGACGGTGCGGTTCTGCAGCGGGTCTATGAGTTCAGCGTCGAGCCGACGCAGATCCAGCAGCTCCCGCCGACGGCTTTCGTGCTGGTCGACTCGTCGTTGGGTGACCGCCGGGCGGCACTCGGCGACTGCAATCCCGGTATCGTTCTCCTGCCCAGGGTGGCCTCCACCGCCCGCCCGGCCGTGCCGCCGATGGCCCAGCAGGGGCTGCCGCCCGGCCAGGGGACGCCCCTCCCGATCGACGGGCCGGATGTTCCGCCGGCTTCCCCTCCCGGCGGCCCAGGTGGCCAGCCCGAGACGATCGACCCGTTCCGGCCGTGGAGCCCGGGGAACGGGTAGCGCGATCATGCGGCCCGCGGCCGGCTAGATCTCCCGGGACAGCGGGCCATAGGGAAAGGTGTCCATCATTTCTTCGGCGGAGAACTCGTCCTGACCGGCTGGCGGGGCGTCGACGGCGAAGCCGCCCGTCCCGTACCGGGCACCACGCTCGGCATAGTGGCCGGCGTCGGGACCGTAGCCAGCGTAATCCGCGTACTCGCCGTCGTCGGTGGCATCGTACTCAGCCCGGTCGCGGTAGTCGTAGCCGTCCAGCACGACGGGGTCGAGATCATCCGGGACGAGGTTGATGTTGTCGACCTCGCCGTGCATCTTCGATCCGTTGAGAACGACCGGGATCTCCAGGTCGCCGACGACGTGCTCGACGTAGAACGCGCGGTTCCCGATCAGCCACAACGCGAAACCGGGGTCCAGCCGGGGCAGCATGTCCGAGGCTACGTCGGTGAGGTCCAGCGCCCGCTGCGTGTCCGGGATCTGGTCGGACGCCTGCTTGTACAGAATGCGGATCGCGGTCTCGGCGAGCAGGCCCTTGGCCACCTCGACGGAGTCCGGGGACGCCGAGAGCAGGTCGGAGATCCGGTGCGCGACGATCGCGTTCGCGCATCCCCACTGGCGGGCGAGCTTCTGCTGGGCGGACAGCCGCCGGACCAGGCCGGCGAAGCGCATCAGCCGCCAGCACTCGTCGTAGACGACGTAGCGCTGGACGCCGTCCTGGCGCATCAGCGCGGCTTCCATCCACGCCTGCGCGCACGTCATGATCAGCGCGATCATCTCGTCGGAGCCCTGGACCCGCTCGAGATTGAGTACGGCGATCGGCCGGTCGAAGTCCAGTGGGGAGGTGGTCGGGCCGTCGAAGAGCCCGCCGAGCGCACCGTGGGTGAGCCGGCGCAGGGTCAGCGTCGCGTCCCGGGAGGAGTCGCGCAGTTCGGCCGCGGTCACCGGCAGCGCCGCGCAGTCGGCTTCTGACGGGTTCGTCATCGCGTCCAGGACGTGCGGCAGCAGCGGGGTCGCCTGCCGGTCGGTGGAGGCGCCGGTGATCTGCCGGGTCACGACGTCGAGGGCGAGGTCGACAGCGGTGTGCTCGGACGGGGTGAGTGGCACGCCCTTCGCGGTCTCGATCAACGAGGACAGCAGTGCCGACCGAGCCCGTTTGACCTCCCGGGACCAGTCCGCGTCCGCCATGCCCGGCGGCCGTGGCGGGGCGTCCAGCGGGTTGAGCCGGGTGGACAGGCCCGGGCCGATGTAGGTCGGCTCGCAGCCCAGCCGGCGGGCCAGCCGGGTGTACTCGCCTTTCGGGTCGCAGGGCACCGCCGCCTGGTAGCCGAACGCGGCCCCTCGCGAGATCAGCGTCTTGAGCAGGGACGACTTGCGTGAGCCGACCGAGCCGAAGACCGCGAAGTTGGGGTTCTCGATGACCTGCTGGCGGTAGAGCTCGAACACGTCGAAGACGAAGGAGTCGCCGGACCAGACGTGGCGGCCGATGTACATGCCGGGGGTGTCCAGCCCGGCGTCCACGACGAACGGGTAGATGCCGGCGATCTGCGCGGTCGTCTCCATGTGGGCTGGCAGGCGCAGCTTGTGGAAGGTCCGGCCGGCGTGCGGGCCGACGAGGGGCGGTGGCTGCTCGCCGCGGCGCAACGCCATCCGGGCCCGCCGGATCGCCGCCCGTTCGGCCCGGGCGGCGGCCCGTTCGCCGCGCTGTGCCTCACGTTCGGCCCGCCGCAGGTCCTTCAGCTCGCGATGGGTCTCCCGGTCGGTACCGGCCCCGCCCGACGAACGGTGCGGTGTCATGACACCCCCACGGCCAGCGGCAGAGCGGCGACGCTGAACCCCTGATCCTGTTCGCCGACCAGACGGACCATCTCCAGCCGGCTGCGGGACGCCAGCGTCTCCGCCTCGCCGCACGCATCGGCCAGGCTGTCGAGGTCGTCCGCGGAGACCGTCACGAACCCGTGGAAGCGGAAGGCGCCGAACCCGGCGATGAGCTCCTGCTCGCGGCGCTCCACCTCGGACGCTTCGGCCATGTCGCGCTGGGTGGTGACCTTACCGACCTTGTCGCGCATCTGCTGTTCACCCAGGTGTGCCATCCGGCGGCGGTTGACCGCCTTCTCGGCCTTGCGGCCGGGCATCGGCTCGACGATCAGGGAGACCGTCCGCCGGCAGGTGGTCTCCATCAGCAGCGGGGCGAGGAACGCGGCCGGGGACGGCACCCGTGGCCAGCCGTTGATCCAGTAGGTGGTGTGGAAGCCGGAGTCGGTACGGTAGTGGTCCCAGCCGGCCACCGCGCGCACCGGGCCGGCGATCGCCGGGTCGACACCCGACGGCAGCCCCGCGAGCCCGCCGGCCCGGTCGGAGACCGCGCCACCGCGTGCGTCGATCATCTCGATCGAGTACGGGTCGTAGGTCGTCCGGATCACCGCGGCCAGGGCGCGCGGTGGCAGCCAGCCGACCGTGTTGATCGACGCTCTGGCCAGCGCGGCCTCCATGGTGCGCAGCTCGCCGAGCAGGACCGCGCAGGCCGCGTGGTCACCACCGCCGGCGCGTTGGATCGCCCGCCGTACGTCGCGGGCGCGCAGCTGGAACGACAGGAAGGTCTCGTGCCGCTGGGCGACCGGGCCGGCGGCGTCGATGACCTCCTGGTACGCCTCGGCCGCCCACGAGCCGTCGTGCTGCCCGCGCACCCGCCAGTGCCGTTGCAGCTGGTCCCCGGAGTCCGGCAGGGTGCGTTCCAGCCACTGCAGGCGGGACAGCCGCCCGCCGCCGACGGTCAGCCCGGCGAGCAGCTCACCCCAGGCGTCCACCCTGGCCTGCTGGTCGCCGGACTCCAGCAGCGCGAACTGGCTGCCCTGCACCTGCAGGACAGCCGTGAACGTCCCCCGCCT
>NZ_CEVIVC010000032.1:4603-5443 GCF_982290645.1 Protofrankia sp. CiP1_Cm_nod4 | reverse complement strand
GGTGTCCTTGACCACCGCCACGTAACGGCCGTTGCCCACCGGCACCGACAGCATCACCAGGGACGACAGCGGCCCGGGCAGCGCGGTCCTGGACAGGTGGTCGGAGCTGTTGCCGACCCTGAACACCGCCCCGCGGAACACCGTCTCGCCCATCACCTTCTGCATCGTGAAACCGAAGAGGATCGGTACCCACTGATCGAGGTTACGGTCGTCGACGCGGACGAACGCGATGAACCCCAGCGCACCGGCCAGCGCGATCCATCCCGGGGCGAACATGACCGGCGAACGCAGCGCCCCGAGGACGCACAGCATCACGCCGACCATCAGGCCCAGCTGTGGCCAGCGCATACCGAGCAGGATGCCGCCACGTTCCAGCGGCCCGAACCGGTAACTGCGTTCGGCGACCACGCTCTGCTCAGCCTCCCCCGGTACGCGTGGGGTGGACGGGCGGCCTCGGCGAGGTTACCTTGGGTGATGATCCTGCGACCGGTAGCGCCCGCGGAACAACGCGGGGAGACCCCGCGGAGGCGCCGTTGGCGGCCGGTGCCGCGACCCGGCTGCCCGCGCCGGTTGCCGACCGGGTTCGTGGTGCGGGGGAGCCGACGTTCGCGCGTTCCGCGGAGCGGGCCGCGGGCCGTGCTGGTTGCCCGCTGCCGGCCCGGGCGACAGGCGCGCCGACCCGTGTCGGGCTCACCCCGGCCCCGCGGCGACCGCTGGCCCTGGCCGGGACACCGGTGCCGACCGGGGCGAGGTCGCCGGTGAAGGGCCGGCCCGCGTCCACCGCCGAGCCGCTGCGCTGCCGGTTCTGCAGCCGCCCGCCGATACCCCGGAAGGTCTCCC
>NZ_CEVIVC010000032.1:3886-4375 GCF_982290645.1 Protofrankia sp. CiP1_Cm_nod4 | reverse complement strand
GCGACGACGAGCCGAGCAGCGCACCGGCACCGTGGCCGAAACTCGCCGCGCCGCGCCTGCCCGCCGCGCCGATGACCTGCATGAGCTGGACGTCAGCCATCCCGATCACACGTAGCAGGACGAACGGTGAGAACACCGCGGCAGCCATGACCACGATACCGCTGAGAATGGTCAGCGTCTGGTCCATACCCGACCCGGTCGCGTCACCCGCTATGCTCGCGCCCAGGGTGAAGATCGCGTAAATGACCGGCTTGGCCAGGATGAGCGCCGCGAGGATCTCCATGGCCCGCTTCATCCAGTCGCGGGTCGATATCGCCGGCTGCCCGGCCAGGTACAGCGGGATGAACACCGCAACCGCGATGATTGCTATTTTGCGGATGTAGAGAACCAGGAAGAGCGCGAACGAGAACAGTGCGACCAGCAGTGACAGAACCATGTCAAGGGCGAAGTTCCCCTGCTGGGGGAGAGTTCTGAGCTGGGCTACCAGAC
>NZ_CEVIVC010000032.1:2002-3361 GCF_982290645.1 Protofrankia sp. CiP1_Cm_nod4 | reverse complement strand
CTGCGCCCAGAGGCGCGCCGTCACCGAACGCCTCGGACATGCCGTCGGCAGCGGAAAGCACCATCTGCAGCAGGGTCAGCATGACGAAGGAGCCGAAAATCGCCGTCCCGGTGGACGCGAGCGAGCGGCCCAGCAGATGTGCGTCCCCCCGGATCGCTCCCGCGATGCACGCGCACATGAACAGACCCGTCACGACCAGGATGGCAACACCGAAGACGATGTTGTAGTTGTTGACGATGTAGTCCCGGTTCAGATCGATCGCGGTCTGCTGCGCGGCAAAACCGAACACAGAAGCAGACAAGTCTGCTGCCATATTCGTAAATGCGGAACCTACCGAATCCAGGAAACTGCCAGTCCCATCGGAAACGGCATTCCTAATACCAGTAAGAGGATCAATGCTTATAGCTATAATTTCTCCGCTGGCCAACGTATGAGCGCTCATTTTGCTGGCCTTCCTATGTAGATAAACCGTTCGATTCCCTCAGCTGCACGCTCGGTGAGGGATGGCCCGTTAGACCCATCTCCTGCATTTGATAGTTTCCAGTCGTCGTCTTGCCAAGTGACTGTGCAGATATCAGTACCCCAGCTTTGCTGCGGTGCAAAACTTGCTTTATTGTCGTAAGATCCAATTCCGGCGACTGACCATACTGATACTGTTACCTGGTTGGAACTAGAAGATTTTATTGAATACCCAAGAGGTCGTATATTAAGCAGCATGTCGGGGGAATTAATAGAAGTAAGGCCAAAATTTTTTGCCGTTATTGAATCTGCTGAAACTATCTGATTTGATAGCTTATCAGCAACTTCGGAAATGGAAATTGAATCGAATATTTTTTTGATCTGCGAAGCGTTGCGATTGCGTCGATCGACATATGCGGCGACGTAGTTTCCGCAGGCGCTTATGGCGCCGGCTTCTGTGTGGGGGTAGCCGACGGGGATGCCGAACTCGTTGATGTGGGTCGGCATGCCTGGTATCTGGCCGGCGGCCGGGTGCGCTGTGGGAGGCACGGTGCTGCCGCTTCCGGGTGGCGTGGTTGCGGGTATCACGGTGGGGCGCGCGGTGTTCGGCGCGGTCGCTGTCGGACGGGTGTCGACGCGTGGCGGGGGCTGCCCCTGGATGCCGACCGAGGGGGATGACGGGATCGCGTAGCGTCCGATGAGGATGCCGGCCGTCATGGTCACCGCTCCGGCTGCCACCAGGAGGCCGACGGGACGGCGCATGGGCCAGTCAGCCTGGTTGACCAACATCCCTCCCTCGGTGTGACAGCCTCGGACGCGACTACTCGCGCGACGGCAGCGGATCCATCATCCCAACATCAGCCGTCAGGTTTCACGAGAACCAGTCAGACGGGCTGTGGT
>NZ_CEVIVC010000032.1:0-1618 GCF_982290645.1 Protofrankia sp. CiP1_Cm_nod4 | reverse complement strand
GGAGGGCCTGAACAGGCTCCTGGAGGTCGATCGTTTCGATGATGGCTGGCCTGTCCAGCCCCTGCGGCTGGTTGCCGGCGCCGGACGACGCGGAGGCTCCGGTAGCGAGAAAGAAGTTGACGACGGCGGCCGTGGCACCGACGAGGAAGGCCAGCCCGAAGCCGGCGAGTACGCCGCTCTTGCCGACTGCCGAGGTGCGGTCGAGACCCATCCGCTCGCCGAGCGCCCAGGCGATTCCGCCGAGCAGCACGGAGGCCACGGCGGCGATCACCGCGTATGCGGCCAGGCCGTTGACAAGATCTTTGAGCGCGTTGATCCCAGGGGCCTTGGAGTCGTCGGGCTTGACCTCTACCTGAGCCAGGACGATCGTCGCCTGTGCGGTCACAGCATGGACGATCATCACTGTTCCCTTCTGAACTCGGTCCGGCACGCAGATCGTCGGATCATACGCCGGGAATCAAACCGCGATCTTTGGAGGTGGTGGCGGCGGCGATGGTTGTGTTGTCGCTCTCATCTTCCTCAGGAACCGTGCTGTCGGGATCGTCGCAGGCGTCGACGACAGTCGCGGCCAGCCGGAGAAATGCCCGCCGGCTGCGCCACCGCACCCGGGAGAGGACGATCGCTGGACGCCCGCCGGGCGGCGGCGAGCCCGGAGCGTGCCGGGGAGCGCTGTGGGCGTGGTCGGGTATCTCGTCGTCGAGTCGTGTGTCATACGGGATGCGCACCAGCGCGTCGACCCGCCGGGCCAGCTTGGCCGCGGCCGAGCGGGTCTGCGGCGACCAGCGTCCACGGCGGACCGACATCGCGGCTACGATCACCGCTGGTCGCGGGCCCGCGTGGTCGGCACGCAGGATGGCCGCGCCACGCAGGGCGGCGGCCGCTTCGGCCAGGTCGCCGGGGAGCGCCGGTACGACCAGCAGAATCACGTCCGCGTCGCTGAGCGTGATCGACGCGAACTGGCCGTCCCAGTCCAACGGGGTGTCGACGAGTACCAGCTGATACGCCTGTTCCAGGGTGCGCAGGCCGGCCGCAACCACCTGGGTGGTGGGTGGGCCCGGCATGCCGGCCGCCACCAGCGGAGCAGGCTGCGCCTCGATGCCGTCGGCGGCCGGGACGGCGCCGTTGGCGGTGGCTGCCGCCGTCTGGCCCGGCGTGGCCCGCCCAGCGGGCTGGAGATCGGGCTGAGGGGTGCCGGTGGGGTGGCAGGCGGGCAGGACGTCGAAGCCCGCGGTGGCCCGGGCCGGTGTGGCTGTCCGGCTGGTGTCACCGCCGATCAGCCAGCGGATCTCCCGGGCCGGTCGTGGAGTGCCGCCGCGGCGGGCCCGGTAGGAGATCGCGTCCGCGACCAGATCACTGAGCGTCACTGACGGGCGTACGCCAGCGCGTTCCGCGAGTGAGGCGCCGAACTCGATACTCACGTCGGAGCCGCCGGTGGCCGTGGCGCGTTCCAGGTCACCGGAGATGTCGAGGGCGACCACGGGCTCGGCGCGGATGCCGGCCAGGGTCATCCCGAGCATCGCGGTGACGGTGGTGCGTCCCGAACCGCCGATCAGCGAGGTGACCGCGATCCGCCAGGAGCCTTCCAGCGGTGTGGCGACCCGGTCGGCGAGGGACTCCC